>JBKPFE010000044.1:0-11112 GCA_046728705.1 Actinomycetota bacterium | reverse complement strand
CGTCGACGACAAGGAGCGGGCGCTTGCAACGGCCCGTGAGGAGGGTGCCGACGTGCACGGCAACATCGTCCGCGACCCATGGGGCAACAACCTGCAGGTCGTCGGCTACGAGGACGTTCAGTTCACGAAGACGCCCGAGATTCTGAGCGCCATGGCGCTCGACCTCGAGAAGACCGACGCGGCCAGCGAAGAGATCAGACGGAAGCTAGGCCCGGACGCAGCGAGCTGAGCCGGGTCGCGACGACCGAGTCGGCCGCCTCCGCGCTCGCGGCGTGCCCCGTGACCGCCGCGATGAACTCGTCGCGCTCGAGCGCGCGGAGCTCGACTTCGGTCCTGGCCCGCACCGTCGCCGTTCGCGGCACGTCCCGCAACAGCGAGATCTCACCGAAAAACCCGCCTGGCCCGGTCAGGTTGACGACCTGGCCGTCCTGGACGATCTCGACCTCGCCGTCGGCGACGATGTAGAACCGGTCGCCCAGCTCGCCCTGGCGGAACACCTCGCGTCCGGCTTCGACGCGCACCGGGCTCAGAGCCTGGGCGAGGCTTTCGAGCACCGGCGGAGGGAGGGGCTTGAAGATCTCGATTCCACGAAGCAGCTGAAGCTCCCGCTCGGGAACCGGCACTTCGTCGAGCGGCGAAAGCCGCCGGCGGAGCAGCGTCGCGAGGATCGGGAGGAAGGCGCCGGTCACGATCAGCGCGCCTCGGATACCCAGCGCCGCAATCAGCAGCGGGGCGACGATCGCGCCGATGCCGATCGCTCCCACCCACAGCCCCTGCACGGCGCCGAACACCCGGGCCAGAACCTCGTCGGGGACGGTCCGCTGGAGCAGCGTGAAGGCCGAAACGTCGACGAGCGTGTTCCCGAGCCCGACCAGAGCGAGGAAGATCAACGCCGGAACCGGTTCGGGAAACAGTCCGATCAGGGCGATCGGCAGCCCCCAGAGCAGGATTCCGACGAGGAAGTTCGAGGTCAGCCGCCGGCCGATCAGCGCTGCCGAGACCAGCGCGCCGACAAGGCCACCGATCCCGACAGCGGAGTTCAGGAAGCCGACGCCTTCCTCGCCGAGCTCGAGCAGCCTCAGGGCGGAGACGACGATGAGGACGTTGAGCGCGCCGGCCACGAGCGTTTGCGCCGCCAGCAGCCCCACGAGCACGCGCAGTCCCGGCTCGCGCGCGAGCGTGACGAAGCCGGCTGCGAACTCACGAAGCGGCCCGCCCGTTTGCTCAGCTCGCTCCGGCTGCTCCTCGACGCGGACCCGACTGATCAGGAACGCCGACAGCAGGAACGCAACCGCCGCTGCGCCGAATACCGCCTCGGGGCTCGTCACCGCGAGCAACACACCCCCGATCGCCGGCCCGCCGAAGATGCCGAGGCTCTCGATCGTGCTCGAGACGACATTCGCCGCTGTCAGCTCTCGGGGAGTCTCCGCGAGCGTCGGCAGGAGCGCCGACTCAGCCGGCCCTTCTGCCGAGTTCACGATCGCCACCAGAGCCGAGAGCAGGAGCACGAGTGCGAACGGGCCGTCGAGGACGACGACCACAACCGTGAGTGCGACCAAGGAAGCGCGTAGCAGCTCCGCCACGACGATCACGATCTGACGCCGGTAGCGGTCGGCGAGCATCGCCGCGAACGGCGAGGCGATCGCGGAGGGGATGAAGCGGACGAGACCGACGAGCCCGACCGCGGCAGCACCTCCCTCCTCGTATGCGAACACGGCCAGCGCGATCCCGTACGCCCAATACGTGATGATCGAGACGGCCCACGCTCCTTCGAGCCGTCGGATGTTCGGGTTCTTGAAGACGCGGCTGAACGAGCGCGCAGCGTCGCCGAACCTGTCCTTCAGCGCGCCGCCCACTAGGGGAGCATCCCACGCGCGGTTGCCTTTTTCTATCCATGTGGGAAGATTTGACTGCCAACGACCGTCTAGTGGTCGGAAAGCAATCGAGGCATGAAAGGAGTTTCTTGTGGCCGAAGATCGCGAGGGTTTCAAGCCGGAGCCCGAAGCCGCCAGGCAGGACGACGGCGATGACGTCGAGGGGCACGTGCTGAAGCCGGAGGCGGCCGAGGACAAGTACGCCGCCGCGACCGAGGAGCCCCCGGACGTCGAGGGGCACAGCTTCAAGCCGAAAGCCAAGCCCTAGACAAGAGATCAGTCTTCTGAAGCCGGGGCAGCGCCCCGGCTTCAGCGTTTCAAGAGACTCTCCAGGGCGCGCAGGAGCGCGATGCCCGCCTCCCGCTCCTTCCCCTCGAGCTCGTCGAGCCGCCCGGCCAGCCGCGCCAGCGTTTCGACGTCTGTGCCGCTCTCCTCGAGCACGGCCCGGGCGCGACGTGACTTCCTGAGCAGGTCGAGCGCGATCGCCGCCTGGTTCGCGAAGAGCCCGAGCAGCTCCATCTCCTCGAGCGAGAAGCGCTCTTGCTGCGGTCGATCCAGCACGTTGAGGACGCCGACTGGATCTTCCTCATGAAGGAGCGGGACGGCCATGAGCCCCTTCGGGACGTAGCCGGTCAGCTCGGAGATCTCACGACCGCCCCACCGTGGGTCTTCGGTCACGTCCTCGAGCACGAGTGGCTGCCGCGTCACGAGCACCCAGCCGGCGATCCCGGTGCTCGACGGGATCCGCTGCCCGAGCAGCTCTTCGGCACCCTCCCCCGAGACGGCCTCGAAGACCAGCTCGTCGGTTTCCTCGTCGTAGAGAAAGACGGACGACGCCCTGGCGGCGAAGATCCCGCGGGCTGTGTCGACCGTGGCCTGGAGCAGCCGCCGATACGCCTCCTCCGCGCCGAGCACACCCGCGGCGACAGCCGCTTTCAGTCGGTCGTCACTCATCCGTGCCCTGCACGTTCGACGCCGTCAGGTACAGCGTGTTCTTGAGCTGGAACGGGGTCAGCTCCGGATGCTTGCCGAGGATGAGCGCGCAGATCGCGCTCATGTGCGGGGTCGCAAAGCTGTTGCCGGTCGAGCGGGCGGTGCCGCCGCCGAGCCAGGCGACCTCGACGTCAACACCCCGCGCGAAGAACTCAACCGGGGGGCTCGGGTTGTAGAAGAACGCCAACGGATCCGGCTCTTCGTGACTGCCAACCGAGATCACGGACGAGAATCGCCACGGGTAGCTCTCGACCGGCATGTTGTGGGCCGAGGCGACGAGCACCGTCCGGCGGAAGTACGCGGCATCGGCGACCTCGTGGAGCATCCCCGCGAACTGGCTCTTGGTCGTCGAAAGGCTCATGTTGATCACCTGGAACCCTTGCTCTACCGCCCAGTGCAGCCCTCCGAGCAGAGCGGTGCCGCTGCCGGTGAAGCCGGCGCCGAGCACGCGGACGCTGAAGATGCTGCAATCACGCGCTATCGAGCGGACGATCCCGGCGCAGGCCGTTCCGTGGCCCGCCAAATCGCCCTCGGCGTCCTCCACAACCGTTACGTCATCGTCCTCGCCTACCTCGACGGCCACAGCGCCCTCGATCTGCCCGACCAGGGGATGTCCCGCGTCGACGCCGCTGTCGAGGATGCAGACCCTGACGCCCTCGCCGGTGGAGCCGCCCCAGGCCCACTCCCTGGTGACGCGACCGGGCCACTCCGTCGGAAGCTCGAGGCTCTCGGCGCTGCCGGCGGGGAGGCTCCAGGCCGGCAGCTGGCGCTCGGACGCAGGCTCCGCGTTGGACATGTCTCGATCCTACGTCGCTACCGTGGCGAGAGCCTCGCGCGCCGCCGCCGAGGCGAGGTCGGTGACCGCGCGAGCACGGAGAACACGCTGGTCGTCGGGTGGGACGGTGAGGTTGATCGCAACGAGATTCGAAGCGGCACGAGCAGCGGCTTCTCCGATCAGGGCCGCGGCGATCGCGTCTCCCCGCCGCTCAGGCGCGCCGCGGTCGGCGGCCTCCGCAGCCAGGCAGGCGACGTCGGCCCCCGCCTCGGCGATCACGAGCGGGATCTCGGCGGCGCGTGCGAGCACCTGGCCGAGCGCCATGTCCCGTACCTCGGGCTCGAGCTGATCCGGGAGATGGAGCGCGGCGAGCGCTTCCTCGTAGACGTCGGCATCACTCTGCGCCAGAGGCGCAGTCCGCCGCCGGAGCTGTTCGGCCTGCGCGACGACCGCCCTCGCCTCCGGCCAGTCCGGGGAGGCTTTCGCCACCTTCGCGATCAAAGCCGCCCCCATCGCGACGCCGAGCGCGGCCGCCGATCCACCCGCCGGTGACGGCTCCTCGGCCGCCAAGCGGTCGAGGAATTCACGCAGCGGCAGATCGAGAAGTTCGCCCGCGGAACCCACGGGCGGAATTCTCTACCTCTAGTCCTCTTTCTTCCCGTCGAGCCGTCGGCGGATGATCTCGATGTTCTCGGTGTGCGCGACGACATCCGCTTCCTCGAGGGCGCTCTCAGGATCCGTGACGACACGGCGGCGATAGTCGTCGTCCGCCTCGGCGCGCTCGACGATCTCGGCGAGCCGCTGCTGCGCCACCGGCAGCTCCTTCGCAGTCCTGACCCACGCTTCGGGTGCGGGGGGAAGGGCGCTCAGGAGGTGTCCCAGGTGCTCTTCGTCGTGGGGAGTCACGCGATCACCTTCCCTCATGACGCGGAGGAGTGCGAACTTCTTCCCTCCAGCTCGACGCGGAGCTTGACCAGGCAGCGGGAGATCCGGCTCGCGATCGTCCCGGTCGGCAGGTCGAGCGCCTCGCTGATCGTCCGGTAGCTCTCGTCCCGCGCGAAGAAGCGGTCGAGGATGTCCTGGCAGCCGTCAGGAAGAATGGCCAGCGCCTCGTGGACGGCGAGTGCCTCGTCGAGCCTGGTGATCGTGTCGTCGACGTCCGTCGGCTCGACGAGATCCTCCGGCTGCTCCTGCGCGCCCGCGCGAAGCCGGTCGATGCAGAGGCGGCGGGTCAGCTGTGCAAGCCACGGGCGAATCGCGTCGTCGTCTCTCAGCTTGTGCAGGTGCTCGTACGCGCGCGTGAACACCTCCTGGAAGACGTCTTCCGCGTCGTGCTCGGGCAGCTTGAACGCCTGGACGGCGATCGCGTACACGTAACGGGAGAAGCGGTCGACCAGCTCGTTCCAGGCCTCATGGTCGCCGGCGCGGCAGCGGGCGACAAGCTGCCCGTCGCTCAGGTCGACGTACAGGCCCATCGCCTCGACGCTCGTCTCCACCTCTCCCTCAATAGCACTCTACTCGGGAGGGGGCAAGCTCACGAGGCCAATCTAGGCTCGAGGAAGAGCTGCCGCCAGGCCGTCCACCAGTCGGCGGCGCGGCTGACGATCGACTCCACGCCGGTGACCTCGACGCCTTGCCGGCCGCGGTACTTGACAACCTCGCTCGGGGTCATGAACTCGACGGCGATCTCGGACGGGTGGCCGGGATCGTAGGGCTTCACCGCATCGAGCTTACTCAGCGCCGAACGGGCACCGTCCTCGATCAGCTCGCGAGCCCGGAGCGGCGCCACGTTTCGCGCTGATGCGGGCCCGAGCCCCGTCTTCACGGCCACGGTGGTCAGGCCGTCGCCGAGGAGCGCGGTTGCCTCCCGGCAGACGGCCTCGTCGCCGGTGACCAGAAGCACCGGGCAGTTCCACGTCCCGCAGAACGCGGCGTTGATCCCGGTTTCCCCCACCAGGACGCCGTTGAAGCGGAGGCTGCGCCACTCCCGGCCGGACACGGTATGGCTGAGCACACCGTCGGGTGTCCCGGCCATCGCGTGCATCCCGACGAGCAGGCAGGCGTCGCAGCCTTCCTCCAGGAAGCCCGTGTACGAGGTCCAGCTCGACTGGACGACGTACTCGCACGCAGGGTCGAGCAGGTCGGGAACGAGCGAGTTGAAGCTGAACGCCTTGCCCGCGCCGTGGTGGTCCATGACCACGATCTCCTTCGCGCCGGCCTTCTTCGCTCCCCGCACGGCCGCGTTGATCTCTTCCGTGTAGAGCTTCCGGCCTTCCTCGTACAGATCCTCGCCGGCATTGGTCTGCTCACCACGGACGATGCCGGCGACGCCCTCCATGTCACTAATGATGTGAACCTTCACAACCACTCCTCGTGGCTCTGGGGCGTCGCTGGCAAAGGAGGCAAGCCCGCGGCGCGCAGGACAGTGCAAAGACGCACGGACAAGCGCCGCAGGCGCGGCATCTTGCCGCCAGCGGCGTCAGCCTCTCGGAGCCGGGCTTCGCCCGGCGGGAGCGGGGCGGCCAGGGCCGCGAGGCTGATGATGTGAACCTTCATAGGAGTAGTTTCCCCGTGTGGAGACGGGTCTGCGCGGGAAGCGGGTGCTCGTCACCGGTGCGTCGGGCGGGATCGGATCAGCGTGCGTCCGGGCATTCGCGGCCGAAGGGGCCGAGGTCGTCGCGCATTACCACCAGGGAGGCGAGCGCGCCGAGGCCCTCGGCGAGGTGCGGCTGGTTCAGGCCGACCTCACCCGCGAGGACGAGGTCGAGCGCACCTTCGAGGAGGCCGGTGAGCTCGACGTCTGCGCCGCAGTCGCAGGCGTGTGGCCGCGCGAGGACGTCCCGGTCTGGGAGCTCTCGTTCGAGCGCTGGGAGCGGACGCTGCGCGAGAACCTGACGTCGACCTTCCTGACTGCCCGCGGCTTCCTCCGCGGCGTGGCGCGCAGGGGCCACGGGAGCTTGGTGTTGATCGGCTCGACCGCGGGGATCTTCGGCGAAGCTGGCCATGCCGACTACGCTTCCGCGAAGTCCGCGGTCGTCCATGGCCTGCTGCTCAGCCTCAAGAACGAGGTCGTCCGGGTCGCGCCCTACGCCCGGGTCAACGCCGTCTGCCCCGGCTGGACGGCATCGCCGATGACGCGGCAGGAGCTCGATGATCCGACTCTGGTCGAGCGGCTGACGCGAACGATGGCGCTGCGCAAGGTCGCGACTCCCGAGGACGTCGCCCGCCAGGTCGTCGTCCTCGCCTCGGACGAGCTCTCGGGCCACGTCACCGGCCAGGTCGTGATCGTCGCCGGCGGGATGGAGGGGAGACTTCTGCACCAGTGAGCGCTTGGAATCTCCTCTGGATCTTCTTGATCATCATCTTGCTCCAGCCGGCGCTGAACCGGTGGTTGGTGGCGGGAGCCCGACGCCGAGCGCTCGAGCGACTCGCGCGAAAGCGCGACGCGACCGTGATCACGCTGATCCACCGGCAGGAGACGGTCTCCTTCCTCGGCATCCCGCTGATGCGGCACATCGACATCGACGACGCCGAGAGCGTGCTGCGCGCGATCCGCGAGACACCGCCCGGCCGCCCGATCGAGATCGTCCTGCACACGCCGGGCGGGCTCGTGCTCGCCGCGCGCCAGATCGCGGCCGCACTGGCGGATCACGACGGAAAGGTCACCGCCGTCGTTCCGCATTACGCGATGAGCGGCGGGACGATGATCGCGCTCGCAGCCGACGAGATTCTCGTCGACGGCCATGCCGCCCTCGGCCCGATTGACCCGCAGGTCGGGCAGTACCCGGCGGCCTCGCTCGTCGCGGTGGCCGAGCTGCCCGGGGCGCGCAAGGACGAGACCCTGATCCTGGCCGACATCTCCCGGAAGGCGCTCCATCAGGTGCGGGTGTTCGCGTCGCAGCTGCTCGAGCAGCACATGCCGGCCGATCAGGCGCGCGAGGTCGCACGAATCCTCTCGACGGGGCTGTGGACCCATGATCATCCGCTGATGCCGCGCGAGCTGCAAGGGCTTCGCCTGCCGGTCAAGGTCGGGGTGCCCGAGGAGGAGCGGAAGCTGCTCCGCCTCTATCCGCAGCCGCGCGGACGGCAATCCGCAGTCGAGTACTTTCCGGGGCGGCCGGAGCCGCCCGGCCTGCCGCCCGGGCGGGAGACCCCGCGCCCGCGGCGGGAGCCGGCGAGGAGCGGGAAGTAGAAGTACTCAGGCGGGGCAGCCGCCCCGCCCCGCCTGAAGGTTCCACGATCATGGCCCCGCCGCATCGGGCCCCAACCGCTTGCAGGCCAGTCTGCGCCGACCGCCCTGCTTGATTCATCACCCGAACGGAGTTGACTGGGCTACTTCACTAACGTTCGCGCCATGGCCAACCGCTTCGAGGAGCGCTTGCGGGCCGGCCCGATCGTCGTCGCCGACGGCGGGATGGGCGTGCTCGTCACCGGCGCCGTCCCCCGCCTTCGCTGCCCCGAGGAGGCGAACCTCCGGGCCCCGGAGGCGGTCGTCTCGCTGCACGTCAGCTTCATCAACGCCGGCGCCGACCTGATCGAGACGAACACGTTCGGCGCCAACCGGCGCAAGCTGGCCAGCCACTTCCTCGAGGACGAGGTCGAGCGCATCAACAGCACCGCCGTCAAGCTGGCCCGCGAGGCGCGGGAGATCTCCGGGCGCGACATCTTCATCGCCGGCTCGATCGGCCCGCTCGGCGAGCTGACGGACCTCTCGCCCGACTATCGGAGCAGGATCTTCAAGGAACAGGCGGCCGCGCTCGCGGCGCGGGGCGTCGACCTGTTCATGGTCGAGACCTTCTTCGAGCTGGACGAGTTGCTCGTCGCGATTGCGGCGGTGCAGGAGATCTCCTCCCTGCCGGTCGTCGCCATGCTCACGTTCGACGAGCAGGGGGAGACGCTCGGCGGCGTCACCGCGAAGGAGGCGATCGAAGCGCTCGCGGACAAGGGGTTGGCGGCGATCGGCGCCAATCACGGCGCAGGCATCCAGGCCGCTCTCACCGCGCTGAACGAGATGCACTCCACGAACGGCGATCTGGCCCTTGCTGCCATGCCCAACATCGGCCTCGCGAGCTTGGCCGGGAACAAGCTCGTGTTTCCACACGCGACGCCGGAGTACTTCGGGGACTTCGCCGCGCACGCCCGCGATCTCGGGGCTCGGATCATCGGCGGCTGCTGCGGCACGACGCCGGTCGAGATTCAGGCGATCGCGTCGGCCGTCGCCGAGGAGCGCACGGCCCGCTCGCCGCTGGTCGTCCACGAGCGCGAGGTCACCCTCTCCGTCATCGAGGCGGCCGAGGAAACGGAGCTCGCGCGGATGCTCGCGGAGGATGAGTGGGTCGTCTCCGTCCAGCTCGATCCGCCGCTGGGCGGCAGCCACCGCGGGATGCTCGAGGTCGCCCGCGGGCTGGAGGAGGGCGGAGCGGCATTCGTGGACATCAACGACAACGCCACGGCGCGAGCCGGCATGAGCGCGCTCATGCTCTCGGTCGCCATCCAGCGGGCGACCGGGATCGAGACGATTCCGCACCTGACCACCCGCGACTCCAGCATCCTCGGGCTCGAGTCGCAGCTGCTCGGCGCGCATGCGGAGGGGATCCGGAACGTCCTTGCCATCACCGGCGATCCGCCCGAGGTCGGCGACTACCCGGGCTCGCGGGGCGTGTACGAGGTCGACGCGATCGGCCTCGTCCAGCTGATGGCGCACCTGAACCGCGGCGAGGACTACAACGGCCGGGCCATCGATGCCGCCACCTCGTTCCACATCGGGGTCGCCGTGAATCCGTCGGCGGACGACCTCGAGCTTGAGCTCGAGCGGTACCGGCAGAAGCTCGACGCCGGTGCCCAGTACGCGATGACGCAGATCATCTTCGACATCGAATACCTCGACCGGTTCCTCGACCGGCTGGGCGGTGAGTCGCCGATCCCGGTTCTGGTCGGGATCTTTCCCGTGTGGAGCCACCCGCTGGCGCTGCGGCTGCACAACGAGGTGCCGGGGATCATCGTCCCGGAGAGCTTCCAGGAAGCGCTCCGCGAGGCCGGCCCCGACGGGCCGCAGGTTGGGATGGAAATGGCTCGCGAGCTGATCGAGGCCTCCCGCGACCGCGCCGCCGGCGTCTACCTCGTCGCGCCGTTCAAGCGGCCGCTCGGCGTGCTCGAACTGCTAGCCGACGCAGTCGCCCGTTGATACGGGGCCCGCGCGCGAGCGCGCGAGCGCGTCGTCGACGACATCAGATGGGACGGCGTAGCCGGCGCCGCCTTCGATCCGGGCGGCGAACACCGTCCCGACGACTCGTCCCGCTGAGTTCACCAGCGGCCCGCCGGAGTTCCCGGGACGAACCTTGCCGCGGAGGCTCGTGATCCGCCGGGGAACCGGACCCCGTCCGTAGGCATCGACGCTCAGGACGGTCGTTGTGCGCCCGACGCGTCCGGGTATCGCGGACAGGGGACCGTTCTCCGGATAGCCGAGGATCGCGGCCGCGCTGCCGAATCGCGGCTCGGCCTGCTGCAACGGAGGCGCGGCCAGGCCCGTGACTCGGAGGACAGCGACGTCGTTTCGCGCGTCGAACGCGATCGCCTGGGCCGGCAGCGGCTGGCCCCCCAGGCTGTCGACGGTCGTGTCGCGCTGGCCGGCGACGACGTGCGCGTTCGTGACGACGATCCCGCTGCCCGCGACCCAGCCGGAGCCGGAGACGCCGAGCCCGCAGGCAGTGCCGAGAACCCGAACCACGCTCGGCGCGGCGCGGCGCACGCCGGGCTCCCGGAGCACCGTCGGATCCGGCCGACCGCCCGGCGGCGCCGGCCCGGCGATCGAAGGGAAGGGATCGACGCGAGCGAGCGCGCGTAGCGCTCGTTGCGGCGGCACGAGCTCGTTGAGCTCGCGGAGGAGCGCCGACCGCTGTACCTCCCGCCGGAGCTCCTGCTGACCCGGGAGCTGTAGGGCGACAGCCCCGACGATCCAGACGAGCGCAAGACCTGCCAGCGCGCCGAAGGCGAGCCCGCCGATCGAATCGGCCGTCCTCAGCGGGCCCTGCGGTAACCGCCGCCGGAGCGCGACGCCGACCGACGAGCCGAGGATCTCGAGCAGAATCGCGAACCCGGCGGCGCCGACGAGCGCGACGAGCGGCGTGTACGGCGACTCGGCCCCGTCCGGGAGCAGGTGCGACGCGAGGCGGGCGCCGATGAAACCGCCGGCGATCACTCCCGCCGCCGAGAGCAGGCTGGTCGTGAAGCCCTGCCACAGCCCCAGCAGCGCCGTGAAGACGACCACGCCGAGAACGATCCAGTCGAGCCGGGTCACAAGGGCACCGGTCCGGGTACGCTAGCCGCCGCTTTGGACGGGGCAGCGCTGCAGAAGTTCATCGACGTCTACAACCAGGCCTGGAACGAACACGACGTCGACACGATCCTCGCGCTCCACACCGAGGACTCGGTCTTCGAGAACCATACGACCGGCGACCTCAACGTCGGGAA
>JBKPFE010000082.1:0-5487 GCA_046728705.1 Actinomycetota bacterium | reverse complement strand
GCTTGACCGTCACGGTCAGGGTCGCCTCGTTGGAGCGGCGAAAGAAGAAGTCCTGGACGACATACGCGGCGGTCGCCTTGCCCGAGAACCCGGCGGCCGGCGTGAACGTGACCGTGCCGTTGTCGGCGGCCGAGAATGTCCCGCCTGTGACTGCGATCGTCGTCTGGCGGCCGGCTGCGGACGGGTCGAGGTCGAGCGTGCGCGGCACGATCGAGCTCCAGTAAGCGATGTCGTTGGCCGTTGCCGGCAGCACGACGGGCGTCTCGAACTCGGTCACGGCCAGGTCGTCGTCGGCGACCGGCGGGAAGGGCAGCGGCAGGCCGGTCCGCATCTGCTTGCCGAAGTTGCTGATCGTCGTGCAGACCGGCGACGGGCAGTAGACCGTGAAGCCGTCGAAGTCCGGATAGAGCGTGCCGTCATCCTGCTTTCCGGAGAGGATCCAGTAGAGCGCGCCCGCGCCGCCGCTCCAGAACGTCGTGTCGAGCCAGCGCTTGTAGCTCGGGTTGCGCACACTCTTGTCCCTGAGGCCGAACTCTCCGAGCATCGCCGGTTTGACCAGCCGCCGTGCGATGGCGAAGTGGCTCGCGATCCAGTCCCGGCCCCACTCGACGGTCGTGCCCCAGTGATCGGGGTAGAGGTGGAAGGACATCACGTCGACGTTCTTCAGGCGGGTCAGGGCCTCGCTGTCGACACCTTCGCCGCAGTTCTCGGTCCAGTGCTCCCCGCCGGGCTTGCAGTAGAAGCCCTCGTCGCCGACCGAGACCAGGTGATTCCGGTCGATGCCTTTGACGTAGGTCGTCAGCTCGTCCGCCCAGCGGGTGAGCGTGTCGGTCGTGCAGTCGGGCGAGCGGGGGTACGCGCCAGCGCTGAGGCAGCGAGGCTCGTTGCCGAGCTCCCACGTCATGATCGTCGGGTCGTTCTTGTAGCGGACGCCGGTGATCGTGTTCTGCCGGTTGAGGACGTGCGCGATCCAGTCCTTGTACCACCCCTTGATCACCGGGTCGGTGTAGAAGCTGTCGTGGTACCAGGTCTGGTCAGGGGTGTGCTGATGTCGCGCCAGCGGACGTACTGGTCCATCCCGCCGAAGTCGTTCCAGTTGTTCACGAACGGGATCACGAGCCGGAGGCCCAGCTCGCCGGCCTTGGCGATCGCGTAGTCGAGCCGCTCGAGGCCGTTCGGGCCGTCGTTGTACGACGGCCTGCCCGCAGCCGGATCCCAGGACTGGAGGTAGACGCCCTCCTTGGGGCCGCCGCCGACGGACGTCGAGCCGTCGTTCAGGTCGCCGACGTCGAGCGAGCCCCAGATCCGCATGACGTGGAAACCCTGCGCGTCCGCAGCCTCGAGCACGTCGTCGACCATGAAGGGCGACTTGTAGATCAGGTAGTACTGGTTCGAGCCGGCGAAGCGGAACTTCGCACCGCCGAGCCGGAGGTCGGCGCCGACGCGCTCGACGAACTCGGCGTTCTGGTCGCGGCCGGCAGTCGCCTGGCCGGCGGCCGGCTTACGACGCCGATGCCGCCGATCACGAGCGAGACGAGAGCTGCGAAACGAAGTCTCTTCAGCATGGCCGCTGCCTCCCAGTTCGGTTCGTGAGGCGCGGATTCTAAACCGGTTCAGCTGGCTGCGCCGGGCGGCCGGACGTCGACTAGCTTTCTCGCGTGCACATCGAGGGGGAGAGGCGTTTCGACGCCCGGCCGGAGGAGGTCTTCCGCGCCCTGACCGATCCGAACGAGCTCAATGCCGCGTTCGCGTCCTTCGAACGTGTCGAGCCCGAGGGGGGCCACTGGACGATGGTCGTCCGTCTGCCGGTTCCCGGCGGCTTGCGGCCGAAGTTCTCGGTGCACGTCGACGAGCTCCGCGAGCCTCGGCACGCGCGGCTCCGCGCGTGGGGGAAGAGCCTCGGCGGCCGCATCTCCGTCGACACCACGTTCGATCTCGCTCCGGACCTCGGCGGAACACTGATGCGCTGGCGTGCGGAGATCGCCGGCGCGGGATTGCTCATCGGGTTGGGAAGCCAGTCGCTCGGCGCCGTCGCGACGAAACACGCGGATCGGGCGCTCGACCGGATCGCACGAAGCTTGGAGCGGGCCCCGGCTAGCTGATGTCGACGTGCCGGTCGGCGATGCAGTCGCCGGCCCAACGCTCGGCGGTCTCGATTACCCGCCCGGCGAGCTCCTCCCGGCTGCGTCGCTCCTCGGGCAGCGAGTCCGCTCTCACCTCGATTCGCACCTGGTGGACGGCAGCCTCGGAGTGGGTGTCGATCTCGTGCCGCTCCTCGGAGACGATCGAGACCGAGCCGACCTTCTCGAGCAGCTGGGTTGCGAGCTCGTCGATCTCGGCCGGGGTCGCCCCGCGGCCGGCGAAGATGCCGAAGTTGACTCGGACCTCGAGCGCAGGCGGCTCGTGCTCGTGCACCGCGAACGCAATGGTGCTGGGCTCCGCCCTCACGAAGGTTCTCTACCCGGAGTGATGCGAGGTCTAACGCTCGAACCGCGCGAGCTAACGCTCGCGCGGTTCCCAGCGGAAGCCGCGCACCGCGACGACCAGCCCCGCGAGCCCCCAAGCCACGACCACCGCGACGTTGCCGAGATGGTCCCAGACCGTGTCGTCGAAGACCATCACGTCGCGGGTGAGCTCGATCAGATGGCTCAGCGGGAGGATCGCGGCGAGCGTCTGCAGCACCTCCGGAAAGGTGTCTTTCGAGAAGAAGGCGCCGGAGATGAACGACAGCGGGAGGTAAAGCGCGTTGACGACGGCGGACGAGCCCTCGGCGCTGCGAATCAGCGCGGTCAGGCCGATCCCGAGCGCTGCGAAGGAAGCCGCCCCGATCAGGAGGACGACGACCAGCGAGGCGATCGAGCCGGCGAGCGGAACGTCGAAGGCGAACCGCCCGATCGCGAGCAGGATCACGGCCTCGACGAGGAAGATCAGGATGATTGACGCGAGCACGGCGGAGACGTACGTCGCAGGCGGGAGCGGCGTTGCGCGGAGTCGCTTGAGCACGCCGGACTCGCGGCGAATGACGAGCAGGAGCGCCAGCCCGGCGAACGTCGTCGAGGCGGCGCCGTAGCCGATCATCCCCGCCAGCAGGTACTCGTAGCCGCTGACCCCGTTGATCTCGTCGTCGCCGTAGGCCGATCCGAGCAGGAGGAAGAACAGGATCGGCAGGACAAAGGTGAAGAACGCGAGCTCGCGGCTGCGCCAGAAGAGCTTCTGCTCGGCGCGCAGCTGGTGGAGAAACAGCCTCACTCCGGCGGCTCCTCGGTAAGCGACAGGTACACCTCTTCGAGCGTCGCCCGGTGGACTTCGAGCCCGGCGAGGTCGAAGCCGTCGCGCAGTGCCTGTCCGGTCAGCTCGTGCAGCGTCCGCGTCGGCTCCTCGGTTTCGAGCACGACCTCCCGGCCGTTCCGCCGGTAGCGGATGATCGTGGCAGGCGCCTGGGCGATCAGGTCGGCGGGAGTGCCTGACGCGACGATCTCCCCGCGACGGAGCACCGCAACCCAATCGGCGAGACGGTGTGCCTCCTCGATGTAGTGAGTCGTCAGCAGGATCGTCTTGCCAAGCGCGCGCAGCGACCGAATCGTCTCCCAGGCGGCCCGGCGCGCAGAGGGGTCGAAGCCGGTCGTCGGCTCGTCGAGGAAGAGCAGCTCGGGATTGCCGACCAGGGCGACGCCGAGATCGAGCCGGCGCCGCTGGCCCCCCGAGAGCGTCCTGGTCTTCGCGCCGGCCTTCTCTTCCAGCCCGACGAGCTCCAAGACCTCCTTTGGGGGGCGCGGCTCCTCGTAGTAGCCCGCGAACAGGTCGAGGTGCTCGAGCACGGTCAGGTTCGGGAACAGCTCGCCGGTCTGCGGGACGACGCCGATCCGTCCGCGCCACGCGCGATCCGCCTGCGCCGGATCGGTCCCGAGCACGCTCACCTGGCCGGCACTGCGCTTACGGGAGCCGGCGAGGATCTCGACCGTCGTCGTCTTGCCCGCCCCGTTCGGCCCGAGCAGGCCGAAGACCTCGCCCGTGCGGAGCTCGAAGTCGATTCCATGGACGGCCTCGACGCCGTCGTACGACTTCCGCAATCCCTTCACCTCGACTGCGTTCATCTCTGACAGAGGCTACGAGACGACGTGTGTGAGGCGCGGCCGAAGTGGGAAGAACGTCGGCATGGGCGAGAAGGATCTTGACCGCGAAGAGAGCGAGGGCGAAGAGGCCACGGTCCTGCCTGAGCGCGAGGCGATGTCGATCATTACGCAGGGATCGCCTTCCGGGGAAGAGAACGTGACGCCCGAAGATCGCCGCGAGCGTGACGACTCGCCTTAGAGCATCCTGAGAGACTGCCGGCGTGGCGAGCTTTCGCTACGTCGTCGCCGACGTTTTCACCGATACGCCGCTGGCGGGCAATCAGCTCGCCGTCTTCACCGACGCGCGCGAGCTCCCCGAGGACGAGCTCCAGCGGCTGGCCCGCGAGATCAACTTCTCCGAGACGGTCTTCGTCTATCCCCCGGAAGCGGGCGGACACGCGCGGATCCGGATCTTCACCCCGGCCGCCGAGATTCCCTTCGCCGGCCACCCGACGCTGGGAACGGCCTTCGTCCTAGCGGCGCCGCTCCAGCTCGGGGAGATCCGGCTGGAAACAGGCGTCGGGATCGTCCCGGTCGAGCTCGACCGGGACGAGCGAGGCGGCATCGTCTTCGGCCGGATGGAGCAGCCGATTCCGGCCGTCGAGCCGTTTCCCGACACGGATTCGCTCTTCGATGCGCTTGGCGTCGATGGCTCTGAGCTCCCGGTCGAGCTCTACGACAACGGGCTCCGCCACGTCTACGTCGCACTCGGCTCCGAAGAGGCAGTCGCGGCGGTGCGGCCGGATCTTGCCCGCCTGGGCGAGCTTCCCGCCGTCCTCGGATTCAACTGCTTCGCCGGGTCGGACACTCGTTGGAAGACGCGGATGTTCGCGCCCGGTGGGGGTGTGCCCGAGGACCCGGCGACCGGCTCGGCGGCCGGCCCGCTGGCCGTCCACCACGCCCGCCAAGGACGCATCGCCTTCGGGGACGAGATCGAGATCTCTCAGGGCACCGAGATCGGGCGTCCGTCGACGCTGTACGCGCGGGTCGAAGGCTCCGCCGAGAAGGTCGTGAGGGTGGAGGTGGGCGGGTCGGCAGTCGTCGTCGCGCGCGGCGAGTTCAGGCTCCCGTAGAACGTGTGTAAGCCTGCGTCGCTGGAGATTGCGCTTCCACGCGGCCTCGTTAGCTTGGAGTGATGCTGTCCAAGCTCTTCCGCGCGTTCGCACTGCAGCACTCGGGTGTCGACTGCCGCCGCTGTGGCGGATCGGTCGGCCGGCGCGACTACCTCGGGCTGTCCGAGTCGGTCTGCTCGAGCTGCCGCTAGGCGCCGGCCAGAAGAGGCCATGCCGGCTTGCCGGCGTGGCCGCTAGCGCTCTAGCTCTACTCTCCGGATCTCCCAGGGACGGAGATCCAGCTGGGCGTCTCCGAATGCGGC
>JBKPFE010000263.1:0-9748 GCA_046728705.1 Actinomycetota bacterium | reverse complement strand
CACGAAGTACGGTAGGCCGCCGCTTCGCGTGGCGCCGACGCGATACTCGATGGAGATCAGCGAGCCGTCGCGGCGGCGTATTCGCGTCGTGCCGTTCGTGAGCTGCCCGCGCGCCATCTCCTCGAGCTTCGCCGGCACGCTCTCCGGCTCCGCCGCGAAGTCACTCGGGCTCAGCTCGAGGAGCTCTTCGCGCGTGCACCCCGCCAGACGGCAAGCTGCCCGATTCACCGCCAGGTAGTGGCCGTTCTCGTCGAGCACGATTGCGCCGATCGGAGCATGCTCGAGCGCTTCGCCGAGCAGCGTCTCCTGGACCGCACTCGCGTCTGTCGGGGAGAGGAGAGGAGGCATTGCGGCCACTCCAGCGTCTCACGCCAGGGCGCCAAGTTCAATAGGCCGAACCGCCCATTTTCTGCGCCGGTCTTCCGCCGGCCTCCTCCTCCGCGAGGAAGCGGAAGAAGTAGATCGCGAAGACCGCGAAGAAGACGATCGCCTGCTCGACCGACATCGTCACGCCGGCGATCTGCTGGTCGACGTGGGGAGAGAGCCCCCAGAGCCCGCCGCCGTCGACGTACCAGTCGTAGACCGGCTCGGGCAGGAGCGCCAGGAGCAGTCCGATCGGGCTCGCGAGGACGAAAGCGAGGAAGAGGTACAGGGCCCGCGCCGGGTTGGAGAGTTGATGCGGCGCGTCCTGGAAGACCGGCCACCAGAGGAGCGTTCCGGCTGCGAGGTAGCAAACGTGCTCGAGGTGGAGGAGCGAGTAGTGCTCGAGCGCGGCGTCGTAGAGAGCGGGCAGGTGCCAGAGGAAATAGGTGGCAAGCCAGAGCCCGAGAGCGACCGGTGGGCGGGTGAGCAGTCGGATCGCCCGGATTCGGGCGATCGCCGCAGCCAGTGCCGGGGGAACGCCGAGGACGAGCAGCGCCGGCGCCCACTCGGCGAGGATGACGTTCTGGAGCAGATGCGCCGACAGGAGGTGGTACGTCAGTGCATCGAGTGGGGTGACCGCGGTGGCGAGCAGGAGCAGACATCCGGTGGTGAAGGCCGCGACTCGCCAGCCGTCCGTTTCCCGGTTTCGGATGGCGAGGAAGTAGGCGAGGGCGAGGACCAGGATGGCGAGCGACGCCTCGGGATGAAGCGTCCAGGAATACGGATCTGGACGAGAGATGGCGCTACCCTAGGGGCAGAAACGCGGGCGTAGCTCAGTGGCAGAGCAACGGGTTTCCATCCCGTGAGCGCGGGTTCGATCCCCGCCGCCCGCTTCTCTGTCCGCAGTCTCCGGTAAGTTGTCTTCCGTGAAAACAACGGAGAGAATCGAGGCGCGAAGACTTCGCCGGGAGGATGGCCTTTCAATGAAGGAGATCGCCCGCATCGTCGGTGTTTCTCTTTCCTCAGTGAGTCTCTGGGTTCGCGATATCGAACTCGAGGGCATTCAGCGGGCTTCGATGCGTTGCCGCGCTGCTCGTCGTCGGGGCGAAGCATCTGCCGCATGGGCCCGGGCGCGTCGCCGAGATGCACAACAGATGGGACGGCGACGGGCCCGGCACGGCGATCGGCTTCATATGGCCGGTTGCATGCTGTTCTGGGCCGAGGGCTCGAGAGGACGCAATTCGGTGATCTTCACTAATTCGGATCCGGCGATGGTCAAGTACTTCGTTCGATTCTTGCGTGAATGCTTCGCGGTCCCGGTCGACAGAATCAGAATCACGTGCAATCTCTTCGCCGACCACGCCGAGCGCCAGCAGGAGATCGAAGATTTTTGGCTCGAGACGACAGGACTACCTCGATCCCGGCTGGCTAAGTCCATCGTCAACGTCTACTCGAAACACAGCAAGAAGAAACGTCGCAACAAGCTTTTCTATGGGACGTGCCGGCTCGTGGTCTGTGACACCGCGGTCGTGCAGTCCATCTACGGCGCGATCCAGGAGTACGCCGGCTTCGACCGGCCGCAGTGGCTTGACTAGTCGCCCAGCTCGACGCGCTCGATCGTCACCGGCTCGCGCGGACGGTCGTTGGCGTCGCGCTCCACCTGCGAGATCCGATCAACCACGTCCATCCCTGCGGTCACGCGCCCGAACACGGTGTGCTTGCCGTCGAGCCACGGTGCCTCCTCGACCGTGACGATGAAGAACTGGCTGCCGTTCGTGTTCGGCCCCGCGTTCGCCATTGCGAGCGCCCCGCGCGTGACGCGGTGCTCGTTGAACTCGTCCTCGAACTCGTAGCCGGGGCCGCCTGTGCCGGTGCCCGTCGGGTCACCGCCCTGGATCATGAAGTCGGGGATCACCCGGTGGAAGATCACGCTCTCGTAGAAGCCGTCGCGAGAGAGCTTCTCGAAGTTCTCGACCGTCTTGGGCGCTGCGTCAGGGTAGAGCTCAAGCTCGATCGCGCCTTCGCTCGTGTGGAGCGTCGCCGTGCTCACGAGATGCTGTCGGCGAGCGGCTCGATCGCCGAGGCCGTCGGTCGCAGCTCGCCTGCCTGAAGCTTCGTCGCCACTTGGTCGGCCAGCTTACGGGCTTCGCCGACCTGGGTGGGCGTGAGGACGGTGTTCACGGTTGCTTCGACGCGGTCGTCCGCTAATAGCTCGAGCGTGACCGTGCTGCGCTCGCGCCGCGGGATGTACGGGTCGGCCGCGACGGCGACCCTGACGACGAGGAGCCGCCCGTCGGGAAGGGTCGTCTCCCGCTCGATCGGCCGTCCCCGCAGGCTCACGGGCTCCATTTCATCATTGCGACCGCCCGGCCGTCCGATCGTGCCGCGATCCTGCACGACGATGCCCGAAGAGCGGGTCGTCACTTTCCGGCCGCGCACGATCCTCGCCGTCATCGGGATCGTGCTGGCGGTTGCGGCCATCCTTGCCGTGATCTGGGTCGCCCGCCAGGTGCTGACGTGGATCCTCGTGGCGGTCTTTCTGGCGCTCGCGCTCAATCCGGCCGTGGAGTTCTTCCAGCGGCGTGGACTTGCCCGACGTGGAATTGCCGCCGCTTTGACCTTCCTGCTCGCCATCGGCGCAATCGTCGCGTTGGGCTCGCTCTTCATCCCGACCCTGGTCAATGAGGCACGGGGGTTCGCCGACGCGCTTCCGGGCTACGTCAACGACGTCTCCGAGGGAAGAGGCCCTCTCGGTCGTCTCGCCGAACGTTACGACCTCGAGCAGCGAGTTCGCGAGGCGGTTGAGAGAAGCGGCGGTGCCGAGCGGATCCTGGGCCTGTCCGGCACAGCGATCGCAGTGACGAAAGGCGTACTGACCTTCGTCGTCGCGATCGTCACGATCGCGTTCATGACGTTCTTCATGCTGCTCGAGGGACCGACCTGGATGGAGCGCTTCTATGGTCTGCTACCCGAGCGCTCGCGTGACAAGTGGCGCGGGATCGGCCACGAGATCTACCGGACGGTCGGCGGTTACGTCACCGGCAACCTACTGATCAGCGTGATCGCGGGTATTTCCACGACGATCTTGCTGCTGATCCTGGGCGTCCCGTACGCGGTTGCGCTCGGCGTCCTCGTCGCCATCCTCGACCTGATCCCGCTGGCGGGGGCGACACTCGCGGCGATCATCGTCTCCACGGTCGCGTTCATCGACTGGATCCCGGCTGGGATCGTGGTCCTGATCTTCTTCATCGTCTACCAGCAGATCGAGAACCACCTGCTGCAGCCCCTCGTCTACAGCCGCACGGTGCAGCTCTCGCCGCTCGCGATTCTGATCGCGGTGCTGATCGGGGCGAAGATCGCCGGCGTCCTGGGCGCACTCGCCGCGATTCCTGTCGCCGGGACGATTCAGGTGCTCCTGCTCGCGTGGCTGGCGGAGCGGCGGCGCGACCGCCCATCGGAGGCGCGCGCAAGCCCGTAATGCCCTAGTTCGTACAACGCGTGTGCGCGGCTAACCGTGGATCGCCGATCGAGCTGCGGCCGAGTACGAGTCGGGGCTCGCCGTGGTGGCTCGCGGGACGCCCGCGGCCGCGTACGCATCCTCCTCGTCGAGGGTCTCGTGCTCGAGCAGGGCCGACGCGAGCGAATCGAGCTTGCTGCGGTCCTGCCGGAGCAGCGCGACGACTTCCCGGTGCGATTCCTCCACGATGCGCCGCACTTCCTCGTCGACGAGTTGTTGTGTGTGCTGTGAAACCTCGGAGGCGCCGGGCAGGAATGGTCCCATGCCGTCCCGCGGGATCACCGTGACCGGGCCGACCGCCGCGCTCATACCCCAGCGGCCGACCATCTGGCGCGCGATCTCCGTGAGCTGCTGGATGTCCGACTCGGCGCCGCTGCTCGTCTCGCCGAACACGACCTCTTCCGCGGCGCGCCCGCCCAGTGCGACGTTGATCCTCGCCCGGACTTCGGGCTCGCGGTAGTTGAGGCGGTCGCTTTCGGGCGCCGCGAACGTCACGCCGAGCGCTGCTCCGCGGGGGATGATCGAGACCTTGCGCACCGGGTCGGCGCCGGGGGTGAGCATGCCGACGATCGCGTGGCCGCCCTCGTGGTAGGCGGTACGGCGCCGGTCGTCGTCGTCCATCACCACCTGACGTTCGGCACCGAGCACGATCCGCTCGAGCGCGTCGCTGAAGTCGGATTCGTCGACGGCTTTGTGATTCCGTCGTGCCGCCAAGAGCGCGGCCTCGTTGGCGAGATTCGCCAGATCCGCTCCCACCATGCCCGGCGTCGTCGAGGCGATCCGGCCGAGATCGACGCCCGGCGCGAGCGGCACGCCACGCGTGTGCACCCTGAGGATCGCCTCGCGGCCGGGACGGTCGGGCGGCTGCACCGCGACCCTGCGGTCGAAACGGCCGGGGCGGAGCAGGGCCTGGTCGAGGACGTCGGGCCGGTTGGTTGCTCCGATGACGATCACGCTCGTGGAAGAGTCGAAGCCGTCCATCTCGGTCAAGATCTGGTTCAGCGTCTGCTCGCGCTCGTCGTTGCCACCGCTGAACCCGGCGGCACCGGACGTGCGCGACCGGCCGATCGCGTCGAGCTCGTCGATGAAGACGATCGCCGGTGCGGCCTCCTTCGCCTGTGCGAACAGGTCGCGTACGCGTGATGCGCCGACCCCGACGATCGCCTCGACGAACTCAGACGCCGCCATCGAGAAGAACGGGACGTCCGCCTCGCCCGCAACGGCGCGCGCAAGCAGCGTCTTGCCCGTGCCCGGCAGCCCTGAGAGCAGCACGCCATGGGGTATCCGGCCGCCGAGCTTTTGGTACTTCTCGGAGTGTTGCAGGAAGTCGACGACTTCCGTCAGCTCCGCCTTGACCTCGTCGATGCCGGCGACGTCCGCGAAGGTGACTCGGTCGCCGGACGGTTGGTACCGACGGGCGCGCGAGCGGCCGAACGATCCGAGGACGTTCTGAACGTTTCCGGCGCGTCGCAGCAGCCAGAACAGCAGGAAGAGAAAGAGAATCGTCGGCCCGAAACCGAGCAGCAGGCTCTGCCACCACGGCGCGCCCGTATCCAGCGGTTGGGCGTTCACGACCACACCTTTTTCCTGGAGCAAGCGTGACAAGGCGTTGTCGTCGGCAAACGCGGGAATCTCTGTCTTGAAGAGTGTCGTCGGCTTCGACCCCGCGTACTGGAGCTTCTGGGTAAACGTGCCCTGGATCGCCGTGCCCTTCGACGTGATCTTCTTGACGTGTCCCGCGCGCACCTGGTCCAGGAAGAACGGGCTGTACGGAACGCGGACGCGGGACGCCGGCTGCGTCGCCCGCGAGCCAAGGTAGAAGTTGATGGCCAGAAGTGCGAGGAAGAAGAGGATCCAATTGCGGCTCAGGCGAAACCGGGACCACCACGGCGGCGTCGGCGCGGATCCGCCCGCTGCTGGCGGCCCGCCCGGGTTTTCCTTCCGATCCTCGCGAGCTTCGGCCACGGCAGCGGACTCAGAGGCCGACGCTGGACATGTCGGCGTAGCGCTCGCCGGCGCTTGCGCCCTTGGGGAAGACCGACTCGATGTCGTCGATCTCGGCGGGAGTCAGCTCGACCTCGACGGCGGCGACGTTCTCCTCGAGGTAGCGCCGCCGCTTCGTGCCCGGGATCGGGACGACGTCGTCGCCGCGGCTCAGCACCCAGGCGAGCGCGAGCTGGGACGCTGCCACGCCCTTCTCGTCGGCAATTGACTGCACCCGCTCGACCAGCTCGAGGTTGCGGGCGAAGTTCTCGCCCTGAAAGCGTGGATTCGTGCGCCGGAAGTCGTCCTCAGCGAAGTCCTCAAGTGAGCGGATCTGGCCCGAGAGGAAGCCACGCCCGAGCGGGCTGTAGGCGACGAACCCGATCCCCAGCTCGCGCACGGTCGGTAGGACGTCGCCCTCCGGGTCGCGCGACCAGAGCGAGTACTCCGTCTGCAACGCAGAAATCGGGTGGACGGCGTGTGCGCGCCGGACCGTTTGCGGCGATGCTTCGGAGAGCCCGAGGTATCTGACCTTGCCCGCCTCGACCAGCTCCGCCATCGCCCCGACCGTCTCCTCGATCGGCGTATTCGGGTCGACGCGGTGTTGGTAGTAGAGGTCGATGGAGTCGACGCCGAGCCGCCCGAGCGACGCGTCACAGGCCTGGCGGACGTAGTCGGGGTCGCCGCGGACTCCGGGCTTCCCGTCTGGGCGGCGCACCCAGCCGAACTTCGTCGCCAGCACAACCTGATCGCGCCGGCCTTCGATCGCGCGCCCGGCGAGCCGCTCGTTCGTGAACGGCCCGTAGACGTCGGCCGTGTCGAGGAAGGTAATTCCCAGCTCCAGCGCGCGGTGGATCGTCGCGATCGACTCCGAGTCGTCTCTGGGGCCGTAGGCAGTGGACATCCCCATACACCCGAGGCCGAGCTCCGAGACGACAAGCCCCACACTCCCAAGCATCCGCGTTTTCACGTCGGCTCCTTTTCGTCGCTGACTAGGTGAGCATCCCTTTCGAGCGCGTCTGCGTCTTCACGGCCAGCGACCATCTACGCCCCCACTCGACGGGAATTCGCACATACCTGCTGACCGGTAGGAGGGGAGTGCAGGTGACCCAACCCGTGGATTGCTGCTGCCCACGGAGACATGAGACCGGTTGGCAGCGATCGTTGCTGCTGGAAAGCTCAGCGTCCAACGGAGGTGTCCCGTGTCATACGGAATCCCGATTGTTCGGCTCGTTCTTGGGCTGACTGTGGCCGTCGGAGCACGGAAGCTCTTCGGTGCTCTTGGTGGCTCAGGCCGTCGCGGCACTGCACGCGGCCTCGACCGCCTCGCTTACAGGGCACCCCTGCTGATGGGGCTCAGGGCTGGTCTCGTTGAGTTTGGCGGCGGCCTGCTCGCCGCGTTTCTCGTTCGATCGGCGGGTCGGCATCGGAAGCCGTCGGCAAGGTCGCTTGTTCACAGCTGAGCCGCGTCGATGGGCTCAGCTCTCGATGGTGGGCGACATGCGACACGATCAGCCCGCGGACACCCCGGCATATGAGAGCTTCGTCCACCATCCGATCCATGCGACCGTGGAGGAGGCCGCGCATCTGCGCGAGGTCGCCGAAGAGGGCGAGAGCGCTGCAACGTTCCCCATCCTCGCGGGCGTCGTGCTCGCGTTCGTCGTCCCGATCGCGGCGACCCTCATGCTTCTGGCCTTCGGCATCTGGTACTTCGCCTGACGCGCGCCGCTAGATTGGCTCCTCGAGCGAATCCGCCGAGAGAAAAGAGATCACAGTGGCACAGGAAGCGGTGGGTTTCGAGCGTGACATCCGCCCCCTCTTTCGGGAGAGGGACATCAATTCGATGGCGTTTGCCTTCGACTTCTCGTCGTACCAGGACGTTCGCGCGAACGCCGACAAGATCTACGGGCGGCTTGCTGATGGAAGCATGCCTTGCGACGGACGTTGGCCGGCCGAACACGTACAGCGCTTCCGCACTTGGATCGACACGGGCTACGCGCCGTAAGTTGAGCGGCGGCGAGCCGCCGCTGTCTACGCAGCGGCGAGCCCGCGCCGCCGATTGAAGCGCTCGACACGGTCGCCGCTGGCAACGGTGCGCTCGCGCCCGGTGTAAGCGGGATGACAGTTCGAGCAGACGTCGACTGAGATCGCTTCCGCCGTGGAGCGGATGCCAAAAGAGGCGCCGCATGAAGAACAACGCACGTGGATCAGATGCATGTTGGGATGCTGATTCAAAGAGTCCCTCCTCAGAAGATGACGACACGTCGCACAACCGCGGTCGTGCCGCCTATTAGGGAAACGTCCAAAGAGCCGTGGATGTTCCGGGGAGCTTGCGACCCCTGGCCGGGAGCGGTTTCTTGCCGCTCGCCGTGCCCGACAATCACCCGCCGCTGAAACCGCCGGCGGGTGGTCGAGCTCCGCACTCGAGGCTCAGGCCGCCTGACGGTCGATGGACGTGCCGCCGACGGTGAGCGTGACGTCGATGTTGCCCCTGGTGGCGCGGCAGTAGGGGCAGGTCTCGTGCGCCCGCTCCATGAGGTAGACGGCGTCCGCGCGGCTGATTCCGGGCGCGTCGAGGTCCAGCGCGGCTGCGAGGCCGAAGCTGCCGCTGCTGAGCGGCCCGATCCCGACGCGCGCGGTGATGCGGGAGCCGCTCAGGTCGAGCTTGCGCTCGAAGGCGTACCGCAGCATCGACGACTGGAAGCAGGCGGCCCAGCCGGTGGCGAAGAGCTGCTCGGGGTTCGTGCCGCGCCCGCCCGTGCCGCCCATCCCGCTCGGTACGTCGAAGTCGACGTCGAGGCGACCGTCGCTCGTGCGGCCGTGACCTTCGCGACCGCCTGTGACGGTTGCTTCGGCGGTGTAGAGGACCTTCATGTCGTTGCGCATCGTGCGTTCTCCTTTTCGGTGGATCGATCGAGCCGCTGGGCTCTCAGCGAACCGTGAAGACGCCCTTCATCCCGGCAGCCGCATGTCCGGGCACGGTGCAGAGGTAGGGGTACTTGCCCTTCTTCTTGAACGTGACGACGAGCCTCGCCGTCTTGCCCGGCCGGAGCTTCGGCGTGACCTTCCGGTTGATCTTGAAGTCGTGCGTGACATGACCGACGTTCTTGAAGACGAACGTGACCGTGCCGGGCTTCGCGATCGACTTGGTCGAGAGCTTGAAGAAGAACTCGCCGCCCTTGACCCGGATCGTGGTCGCGGTCGCGGTCGCCTGCCGCTCGGTACGTGCGGAGCCGAGTGGAGCAAGCGTAAGTGCGCCGATCGCGACCGCTGCGAGCACGAGGATCGAGCGGGTCGTGAGCTGTCTCATTTTCAGGACTCCCTTCTAGGGGTTGATCCGCACAGAGACGATCGCGGTGCAGTCCGCCCCTGTCTTCACGGCCAGCGTCCGTTCACGCCCCCGGCTACCCCGAAGGTCGAACTACCTGCTATCCACCACTAAAGAGCCCGGCGCCGCCGGCGCGTGCGCCACGAGGGTCACGGTACCCCCATAATCGGGGACGTGAACGCGAGCGGCACGCGCGTGGTGCTGGCGGACGACGATGTCCTTCTCCGTGAAGGTCTGGCGGGCCTGCTCGGGCGCTCCGGCTTCGAGGTTGTGGGCCAGTCCGGCGACGCCTCCGAGCTGATCGAGCTAGTTCGCGAGCACCGACCTGACCTCGCGATCGTCGACATCCGGATGCCGCCCAGCCATACGAGCGAAGGTCTCGATGCCGCCCGCGTGATCCGTGAAGAGATGCCGCAGACCGCGATCCTCGTTCTCTCAGCGCACGTCGAGGTCGAGCAGGCGACGGACTTGCTCTCCAGCGGCGAGCGCAGCGGCTACCTGCTGAAGAGCCGCGTCACGGACGTGGACGAATTCGTCGAGACGCTCGAGCGGATCGT
>JBKPFE010000276.1:0-2987 GCA_046728705.1 Actinomycetota bacterium | reverse complement strand
GGCTCGCTCACCTACCCCACGACCACGCAGCGCGACGCGGACGCGCTGGCCTGGTGTCTGCGCCACGGCGCCCGGCAGGAGCTCCTCGCGAGTTTTCTCCACACGCCGCTCGGCGACGACGAGCGGGAGCTGCTCGGCACGCTGATGGAGTCGCTCGAGAGCGACCGTGTCGCGGGGGTCGAGGTGCTAATCGCCGCCGTCTCCTGGCCGCGCCACGTCGACGGTGTCTCCAACCTCGCGCACAAGATCGCCGACCTCACCGACACCCGTGCACTGGTGCTGCTAGTCGAGATGGGCGACCGCGTCTTTTGCGTCACGCGGAGCCGGACGCCGGCGGTCGACGCCGCTGCGATCGCCCGCGCGCTCGGTGGGGGCGGCCACCGCGAGGCCGCGTCGGCAATGTTCCGAGGCACGCTCGACGAAGCTCGTGAGGTCCTCCGCACCGGCCTCGAGTCGGCCGTCGCGGAGCCGAGCCGAGCCGAGCGGATCATGTCCCGACCGGCGCGATCCGTCTCCCCGAACGAGACCGTGAGCCGTGCCATGGTCGCGTGCCAGCGTCACGCGCAGAGCGGCATCCTCGTCATCGAGGACGGTCAGCTCGTCGGCGCCGTCTCTCGCGAGGATCTGGACAAGGCGATCGCGCACGGGCTCTCGCACGCGCCGGTGAAGGGGATCATGAGCTCGCGGGTCGCGACGGTCGCCGCCGCGGCGCCGCTCGCCGAGGTGCAGGAGGCGCTGGCAGGGTCGCCCGACGGTCGCGTCGCCGTGCTAGAGGACGGCGCCGTCGTCGGCGTGGTCACGCGGAGCGACCTACTGCGCGCCCTCGGCGAGCGGCCCGAGGTGGAAGTCGAGCCGGGAGCGAGTCTCGCCGGCGAGCTCTTCGTCCTGACGGAGCTCGCGCCGGTGTTCGAGGCCGTGGCGGCGGCGAGCGAGCCGTACGACGGCGTCTTTCTCGTCGGCGGCACCGTGCGGGACATTCTGCTCGGCGAGCCCAATTTCGACGTCGACGTCGCGGTCGAAGGCGATGCAATCGGACTGGCGCGCAGCGTCGCCGACGCCCTGGGTGGCCGAGTGCGAGCGCACAGCAAGTTCGGCACCGCCGTGGTCGTCTACGGCGACGCTCAGCGGATCGACGTCGTCACCGCCCGCACGGAGTTCTACGACGCTCCCGCCGCCCTTCCCAGCGTCGAGCACGCGACGATCCGCGAGGACCTCTTCCGCCGCGACTTCACGATCAACGCCATGGCGGTGTCGCTGAAGGGCGAGGACTTCGGCCGCCTCGTCGATCCGTTTCACGGCCGGCGCGACCTCGAGGCGAAGACGATCCGTGTGCTCCACAACCTCTCGTTCATCGACGACCCGACGCGGATCTTCCGGGCGATCCGGTACGAGAGCCGGTACGGGTTTCGCCTGGACGAGCATTCGCAGCGGCTGGCGCGCGGAACGATCGAGATGGGGCTGGTCGGCGACCTTTCGTCCGCCCGGCTGCGCGACGAGTTGATCGCCCTGCTCGAAGAAGGTGACGCGGGCGCGTCGATCCTGCGGCTGGCCGAGCTCGGGGCGGGGAGCGCGATTCACCCGCATCTGGCGGCGGATGAAGATGCCGTCGAGCTGCTCGAACGGTTGCGCAAGCTGAACGAGCGCTACCGAACCGGTGTCCCCGCCTGGCGGCTCGCCTTCGAGACGCTCGCACGGCGGATGCCGCCCGACGAGATCTACGACTGGCTCCAGCGGCTGAAGGTGCAGCGCCGCGACGCCGAGCGGATCGCCTGGGCCGTCACCGTCGGCCCGCGTCTGGTCGAGCGGCTCCGCGGCGACACGCCCGAACCGGCCGAGATCGTCGCGCTGGCGGAGCCATACGCGCCCGATGCACCGCTCTTCGCGCTCGCGCTGGCCGATCCCGAGCCGCTCCACGAGTACTTCGAGCGCCTCCGGGACGTCAGACTCGAGGTCAGCGGTGCCGACCTCGCGAAGCTCGGAGTGGGGGAGTCGCCGCAGGTCGGAGAGATCCTCGCCGAGCTCCGGCGGCGGAAGCTGAACGGGCAGCTGGACGGCCGTGAGTCCGAGCTGGCGGCGGCGAGAGAGCTGATCGGTTGATTACCTGGGAGGGACCAGGCTCGTACAGAGTCGTGTTCTCGACGCGTATCGGCGGCGTCAGCGAGGGGCCGTACGAGTCCATGAACCTCGGCATCTTCACGGGTGACGACCCGGAGCACGTCGTCCAGAATCGAAGGCGGCTGGCCGGCGCCGCCGGAATCGATCCGGAGCGGACGCGCATGGCGTGGCAGCAGCACGGCGCCGAGGTGCGACGCGCGTGGCCCGAAGGGATCCTCACCCCCGGAACGGAGCATGAGGCCTGCGACGGCTTGTGGAGCGACGAGCCGGGCCAGGGGATGATGCTCGTCACCGCAGACTGCCTGCCGGTCGCGATCGCGCGGCGGAACGGAACGCGTCCGGCGCTCGCCGTCCTGCACGTCGGCTGGCGCGGCCTGCTCGAAGGCATCGTCGAGAACGGCGTTACGGCGCTCGACGGCGGCGAGCTCGCGGCTGCGATCGGCCCGGGAATCGGGCCGTGCTGCTACGAGGTCGGCCCTGATGTCGCCGCGCCGTACGACACCGCATTCGGTGGTGAGGTTCTCACCGATGGAAGGCTCGACCTCTGGCGGGCGGCTGAAATTGCCTTAAGGCGCGCCGGCGTCGCGGAGGTCGAGCGCACTGACCTGTGCTCGTACTGCCACCCGGAGCTGTTCTTCTCGCATCGCCGCGACCGTGGGACGACGGGCCGCCAGGGCGTGATCGCAGCTGTCACCTGACGAAGTCGGGGAGCGATACGAGCGCGTCCGGGCTCAGGTCGGTCCGAGTGTCACGATCGTCGCGGCGACCAAGTACGTGTCGGCGGAGGAGCTCGGGGTCCTGGCGGAGGCCGGGGTGGAGGTGGTCGGGGAGAACCGAGCACAGGACCTGGAGGCGAAATACGCGCTCCACGG
>JBKPFE010000205.1:0-1847 GCA_046728705.1 Actinomycetota bacterium | reverse complement strand
GCATCGACGGGCTCGCCTGCGATGAGCACGTCGAGCTTGACGAGGTCGCCCTCGCGGAAGCCGACGACGTCGTAGTCGAAACTGGCGTAGCCGCGCGTCCGCGACTTCAGCTGGTCGTAGAAGTCGACCACGACCTCGGCGAGCGGCAGCTCGTAGATCAGCACGGCCCGCTCCTCGGACAAGTACTCCATGTGATCGAAGCGGCCGCGGCGCTCGGTGGCGAGCTCCATCACCGGGCCGACGTACTCCTTCGGAACGATAATCGACGCGCGGATGTACGGCTCCTCGACCCGCTCGACCTCGGCCGGCATCTCGGCCGGGTTGTGCACCTCGAGCTCGCGTCCCTCCTTGGTCAGAACGCGGTACGCGACGTTCGGCGCGGTCACGAGCAGGTCGAGGTCGAACTCGCGCTCGAGCCGCTCGCGAACGATCTCCATGTGCAGCAAACCGAGAAACCCGCAGCGAAAGCCGAAGCCGAGTGCCTGCGAGGTCTCCGGCTCGTAGAGGAGGGCGGCGTCGTTGAGCTTGAGCCTCTCGAGGGCGTCGCGGAGCGCCGGGTACTCGTCCGAGTCCGTCGGGAACAGACCGGCGAACACCATCGGCTTGACGTCCTTGTACCCCGGCAGCGGCTCGGCGGCAGGATGCTCGAGCGACGTCAGCGTATCGCCTACCCGCAACCGGCTGACGTCCTTGAGCCCGGTGATGACATAGCCCACCTCGCCGGCCTCGAGCGTGTCGCTCGCGCGCATGGTCGGGGAGAAGAACCCGAGCTCCTCGGCCTCGAACCGCGTGCCCTCCGCCATCGCGAGCAGGCGCTCGCGCGTCCGGAAGACGCCGTCGACGACGCGGACGAAGGCGACGACGCCGCGGTACTGGTCGTACGAGGAATCGAAGATGAGCGCGCGCGGCGGCGCCTCGGGGGCGCCCGACGGTGCCGGGATGCGCTCGATCACCGCGTCGAGCACCTCGGCCACTCCCTGGCCCGTCTTGGCCGAGATCCGGAGGACGTCGGCGGGGTCGCCGCCGATCAGGCCGGCGAGGTCCTGCGCGGCGCGGTCGGGATCGGCCTGCGGCAGGTCGATCTTGTTCACCACCGGCAGCAGCTCGAGGTCGTTCTCGATCGCGAGGTAGGCGTTGGCGACCGTTTGCGCCTCGACGCCCTGTGCAGCGTCGACGACAAGCATCGCTCCCTCGCAGGCTTGGAGCGAGCGCGAGACCTCGTAGGTGAAATCGACATGTCCCGGGGTGTCGATCAGGTTGAGCTGGTGGCCCTTCCAGGCGACACGGACGGCCTGCGCCTTGATCGTGATCCCGCGCTCGCGCTCGAGCTCCATCGTGTCGAGGACCTGCGCGCGCATCTCCCGGCCCGAGACGGTGTCGGTCAGCTCGAGGATTCGGTCGGCCAGGGTCGATTTCCCGTGGTCGATGTGCGCGATGATCGAGAAGTTGCGGATACGGTCCTGCTGCATGGGATCAGGCGCGAGGCCGGGCGCGGGCTCGCAACGATAGCAACGCGTTCAGCTCACGAACCCCCAGCAAACGGCAGGAAAATGCGTAGACGACGCCACCCACGGCGAGCGCGGCGGTGAGCGAGACGAGCTGGCCGCCGAACGACCGCCCGAGCACCTCGTCGAGCACCCACCAGACGGCGTACGACACGACGGCCAGCGGGATCGCCGCGGTCGCGATCAGCACGGTGGAGCGCACGGTCCGGGCGTCCTCGACCTCGCCGAGCCGGCGGCGGAGCAGGATCAGCAGCGCAGCCGTCCCCGCGACGTTGGCGAGCGAGATCGCGAAGGGGATCCCCCACGTTCCGACGCGGTAGAAGACGGCGAAGAGCGCCGTGT
>JBKPFE010000033.1:0-3190 GCA_046728705.1 Actinomycetota bacterium | reverse complement strand
GCGCTCGGCGCCGAGCGCCTGCGTGATCCCCGCCAGCACCCCCGGCCGGTCCGGGACATGGACACGCAGCCGGTGCAGCTCGCCCGGGTCGCCGTAGGCCTCGGTGATCATCCCGCGCCGGTTCAGCGCCGCCTCGCCGATCCAGCGGGCGAGGAAGCCAGCATCGCCGGACTCGAGCGCGGCCTCGACCTGCTCCAGCGCGCGGCGGTGCTCGGCGAGCGCCGCTCGCAGCGAACCGGCGTTCTCGAGGTAGATGTCAACCCAGATCCGAGGGTTCGCACCGGCCACGCGGGTCATGTCCCGAAGCGAGCCGCCCGCGGAGAAGAGCGGCTCGTGGCCGTCGATCCGCGTCGCGCCGGCCTGGTTGACGAGCACGTTCGCGACGACGTGCGGCAGGTGGCTCGTCAGCGCGACCAGCCGGTCGTGCGCGCCGGGATCGACCGCAACCGGTGTCGCGCCCAGCTCGGCGACGAATCCGTGCACCAGGCGATACCGCTCCGGGTCGCTCTGCGCGAGCGGAGAGAGGAACCACGTCGCGCCTTCGAACAGGTCGGCGTTCGCATGCTCGGGCCCGCGCGCCTCCGACCCGCAGACCGGATGGCCGCCGATGAACCGGGGCGATCCCCCCGCGGCCGCGCAGACTGCCGCCTTCGTCGAGCCGACGTCGGTGACGGTGCACCGTTCGTCGGTCGCTTCGAGCACGGTCCGCACCTGCGCCGCGAGCTCGCCGACGGGAACTGCGACGACTGCGAGCTCGGCGCCGGCCACCGCTTCGCGCAGCGTCGCCGCGACCTCGTCCACGGCGCCGACCTTCCGTGCCAGCGACGCCGTCGCCCGGTCCTCGTCGAACCCGGCCACCGTCGCACCCCCGCGCTTCGCCGCCAGGCCGACCGAGGCGCCGATCAGCCCGGTGCCTACGATCGCAACCCGCACGAACTAACCGATCTGCTTGCCCATCAAGGCGACGAGCCCGCCGACCTCGCGCGCAAACTCCGCGAACTCGTCGGTCGGCAGCTGCTGCGGGCCGTCGCAGAGCGCCTCCTCGGGCCGCGGATGCGCTTCGACGATGATCCCGTCGGCGCCCACGGCGACTGCCGCTCGCGCCAGGGGCAACACCAGCGCCCGACGCCCCGCGGCGTGTGACGGATCGACGATCACCGGCAGGTGTGTCTCCTCTTTCAGCACGGCGACCGAGCCGAGATCGAGCGTGTACCGAAGCGACTGCTCGAACGTCTTGATCCCGCGCTCGCAGAGGATGATCCGCTCGTTTCCCTCCTTGGCGACGTACTCGGCCGCCATCAGCAGCTCCTCGACCGACGCCGACGGCCCCCGCTTGAGCAGGACCGGCTTGTCGATCCGTCCCACCTCGGCGAGGAGCAAGAAGTTCTGCATGTTGCGGGCGCCGATCTGGACGACGTCAGCGACCTCGAGGACCTCCTCGACGTGGCGCGGGTCGAGCAGCTCGGTGACGATCGGCAGGCCGGTCTCCTCGCGCGCCTCGCGGAGCACCTCCAACGCGTCCAACCCGAGCCCCTGGAAGGTGTACGGAGAGGTGCGAGGCTTGAAGGCGCCGCCGCGGAGCATCGTTGCCCCCGCGGCGGCCACGGCGCGCGCCGTCTCCAGCGTCTGCTCCCGGTACTCGACCGTGCACGGGCCTGCGATCAGCCCGAACGAGGTGTCCCCGATCCTTCGCCCGTCGACCTCGATCACAGTCGGATCGGGCGCGAGCTCGCGGGCGACGAGCTTGTATGGCTTCAGGATCGGGAGCACGCGCTCGACCCCCGGGTAGCCCTCGAGCGGCATCCCCGCCAGCAGCTCGCGCTCCCCGATCGCCCCGATCACCGTCGCCTCGCGGCCGCGCGAGACGCGGGCATCGGCGCCTGCTTCCCTCAACCGAGCAACGACGTGCTCGGTCTGATCGGCCGTCGCGGCGGTGCCCATCACGATCAGGAGCTCTGGTGAGGCGTTGTTTGTGGCCATCGCGGCAAGTGTAGGTTGCGGCCGTGGACCCGAGTCAAGACCCGATCATTCGTCAGCTGCGGGAGCAGGTCTCCGACAATGATCGCGCCCTGATCGAGGCGATCAACGCGCGTCTGAGGCTCGTGGCAAAGCTGAAGAGCTACAAGGAGTCACGCGGGATCGAGTTCGTCGACCCCGAGCGGGAGGAATGGATGCTGCGGGACATGATCCGCGCGAACCGCGGCCCCCTCTCACCTGAAGGCCTCGAGCAGATCTACACGGCGATCCTCGACCTGACCAAACGGGAGGTCTCTTGACCGATCCGGGGGCCGCGCGTACGCTTCTGACAATGACTCCTGTCCGCACCTGGGGCTGGGCTTGGCGCCACGAGCGGGGCGGGAGCTGCGCCTGATCTGACGAAGGCCAAAGCCCGTTCCGCTCGAAGACCTTCCGCCGGAGGGTCTTTTTCGTTTCCGGCGGAGCCAGACTGAAGTCTGGCACCGCACTAATCAGTGATTGTTCAAACCGTCATCTCAACCGACCTGATCACCCCCCTCGGGGCCTACCTGAGGCTGCGCGAAGGCGGGCGTGCGAGCTTCCTGCTCGAGTCGGTCGAGCGCGGGCGCCTCGGGCGCCACTCGTTCGTCGGCTTCGGCTCCCGCTTCGTGGATTTCGAGCGAGCCGAGCAGAGCGGGGAGCCGGTCGTCGGCTACCTCGGCTACGACCACGCCGCGGTGCTCGAACCGACGGTCGACCTGCCGGATACGGGCCCGGACCTGCCCGAGAGCCGCTTCCTCGTCGCCGACACGCTGATCCGCTTCGACCACGTGCTTGGCCTCGCGGAGGTGCTCTGCGGCAACCCCGACGAGATCGCCGCGCTGCTCCAGGCTCCCTTCGAGGACGCGAAGAACGGGCCGGGAGCGCGCGGTGGCCCCACGCGACGCTCTCCGGGCCGCTTCGAGTACGAGCGCCGCGTCGAACGGGCCAAGCGCCACATTCGCGCCGGCGACGCCTTCCAGATCGTCCTCTCGCAGCGCGCCGAACGGCCGACGCCGGCGAGCGCGATCGATCTCTACCGCTCGCTCCGGCGCGTCAACCCCTCCCCTTACCTCTTCCTGCTCGAGCTCGATGACCTGGCGCTGGTCGGTTCGTCGCCCGAGACGCTCGTCAAGGCCCAGAACGGAATCGCTGAGCTGAACCCGATCGCCGGCACGACGCATCCCGGCGAGGG
>JBKPFE010000136.1:0-6756 GCA_046728705.1 Actinomycetota bacterium | reverse complement strand
CGATGCGGACGTCGTCGGCGCCGATCTGTCTGCCGAAATGCTGGCCGAGGCGCGAACGCTCGCACCCGAGGTCCGGTTCGTGCAGGCGGACGCAAGTGACCTGCCCTTCGGCGACGAGTCGTTCGATCTCGTCGCCCACTCGAACATGATCCCGTTCCTGGACGAGGTGGCCCGGGTACTGCGACCGGGCGGCTGGACGATCTTCGGTTTCTCGTCCGGGCCCGAGACGCCGATCTGGGTCGAGCCGAAGCGCCTCCGAGCCGAGCTGGAACGCCGAGGTTTCACGGACTTTGCGGAAATTGCCGCGGGCCGCGGCACGGCCGTGGTTGCCCGCCGGGCCGACGGCAATTAGGCTCTTGGACAAGAGGACGTTCGCGACGCGGTAGCACCGGTCCGGACGTCCTTTTTTCGTCGCCGGACGGCTAGACTGATTGGTCCGGGCGAGGTAGCTCAGTCGGTAGAGCACACGGCTGAAAACCGTGGTGTCGCCGGTTCGATTCCGGCCCTCGCCACCTCGACTCTCGTCCCATCGACGAACGTGTGAGCCGACGCCGGCCAAGCCGGCATCGGCGGCGGAACTGCCGCTGCAGGACGGTTACGCTTACTGACGGCGTGAATCAGGACGGTTTACGCTTACTGACGGCGTGAACCGGGTGAAGGAGATCCTCGACGAGAAGGGCCACGATGTTCTCCAGATCGAGGCGGACGCATCGGTCTTCGAGGCGGTGCAGCGAATGGTCGAGGCGGGCGTCGGCTCGCTGCTCGTGACGGAGGGCGGCGAGACCGCCGGGATCTTCACTGAGCGGGACTACCTCCGCCGCATGACGCTCGAAGGGCGCGACGACAAGGAAACCGCCGTGAGCGTGGTCATGTCCTCACCGCTGGTGGTGGTCACGCCGGAGAACACGATTGACGAGTGCATGGCGATGATGACCGACCGGCGGATCCGGCATCTGCCCGTCGTCGAAGGCGGCCAAGTCACGGGGATCGTCTCGATCGGTGACATCGTCAAGTTCAAGTCGAAGCAGCAGAGCTTCGAGATCAAGTACCTGACCGACTACATCACGGCGCGCTGAGCTCAGTTGGCCGCCGCGCGCGCGGCGACGATGCGATCGGAGAGCTCGTCCGAGAGCTCGTCCTTCATCAGCACGGCATCGGCGCCTGCCTCTTCGGCGGCACGGTGCAGGTCGGGCGCCGCGTCGGCCGTGATCGCGATCAGACATAGTCGCGGATGATCCTGGCGCATGCGGGCGAGGGCGCTGACGCCGTCCAGGCGCGGCATGTGCAGGTCGATGACGACGGCCTCGGGCGCCAGTTCGTCGACAAGTTCGATCGCCTCGAGCCCGTCACCCGCGACGCCGACCACGGACAGCCGTGGGCGCTCGTCGACCATCCCCCGAAGGGACTCGACGAAGCCTCGGTCGTCGTCTGCGAGGACGACCGTGATCCGCCGCTCGGCCGGCGATTCCTCCACCTCGGACACCCGTTTCGACCCTAGCGGATCGTGTTCAGAATGGGACCGTCCTGTTAGCGATCCTCTACGACATTCACGGAAATACCGCAGCGCTCGACCGGGTGCTGGCGGAAGCCGAAGAAATCGGCGTCGACCGATACCTCCTCGGCGGCGACTACGGGACGCCGAGCCCGGCGCCGAGGGAGACGCTGGATCGGCTCCGCGCCCTGCCGAACGCGGTCTGGATCCGCGGAAACGGCGAGCGCTGGCTGCGCGAACCGCCGGAAATCCGGGAGGTGCAAGAGGCATACGCGGCGTTTGATGGCGCGATCCCCGAGGAGGAGGTCGAGTGGCTCTACTCACTGCCCAAGCGCGCCGAGCTCGACGGGATCCTTTACGTGCACGGCTCGCCCCTTTCGGACGTCGACAGCTTCGCGCCGGAGCCGCAGCCGGGTGAGGAGCGGCTGCTGGCCGGCCTCCGGGACCGAACGATCGTCTTCGGGCACAGCCATCAGCAGTTCCGCCGGCCGGGACCGAAGCGCACCGATCTCGTCAACCCAGGGAGCGCCGGGATGCCGCTCGACGGCGACGTCAGAGCTGCGTGGGCGACCTGGGACGGAGACTTCGCGTTCCGCCGCACGGGGTACGACGTCGAGCGGGCAGCAGCGGCCTACCGGTCGATGGGCGGCGACTTCGGCGAGTTCGCCGCGCAGCGAATCCTCAAGGGCTCCGACTAGGCGAGCGCGGCGTCGAGGGTGACCTCGACGTTCCCCTTCAGCGCCTGTGAGACCGGGCAGTTCTCCTTCGCGTCCTCAGCTGCCCGGCGGAAGCCCTCCTCGTCGAGGCCGTCGACCTGGCCACGGACCGAGAGACGCATCGTGGTCAGCCGGAAACCGTCCGACGTCTGGTCGAACGTTGCCGTCGCGTCGCTCTCGAGCTTCGTCGCCGGCGTTCCCGCCTGAGCGAGCCCGTTGGCGAGCGCCATCGAGACGCACGTAGCGTGCGCGGCCGCGATCAGCTCCTCGGGGCTCGTGTTCTCGTCCGCCTGCTCCGCCCGCGAGCTCCAATTCACGGTCGCACTCTGGACGACACCGCTCTCCGTCGAGACCTCGCCGGAGCCGCCAATCAGCTCGCCTTCCCAGGTCGCTTTTGCGCTGCGTTCAACCGTCATCGTCGTCCCCCTTCTCCTCGCCGGAACCGGACGGTCGATAGTACCGCCGTCCCTTCAGCTCATCGGGCAGGTGGTCGATGTCGAAGCCGCTCGGATCGGAGTGCGGGTAGACGTAGCCCTGGCCGCGGCCGAGCTTCTTCGCGCCGTAGTAGTTCGCGCCGCGTAGCGGCGCCGGCGGGCGAAGATGGCCGTGGTCACGAACGTCCTTCTGTGCCTCGCGCAGTGCTTCGATCACCGCGTTCGACTTCGGCGCGCCGGCGAGGTAGATCGCCGCCTGCGCTAGGTTGAGCTGCGCCTCGGGAAGGCCGACGTGCTCGACGGCGTGCGCCGCCGCGACGGCGACCTGGAGGGCACGCGGATCGGCATTGCCGATGTCCTCTGAGGCGAGGACGATCATCCGCCGCGCGATGTAGCGCGCATCCTCCCCACCCTCCAGCATCGCGGCGAGGTAGTAGAGCGAGGCGTCCGGGTCGGAGCCCCGCATCGACTTGATGAACGCCGAGATGAAGTCGTAGTGGGCGTCGCCGCCCTTGTCGTAGACGAGCGGACGCTTACGCGCTGCGTCCTCGACGTGTGCCTCCGTCATCGGGATCCCTTCGGCCCGCGCCGTGTAAGCCGCGAGCTCGAGGATGTTCAGCGCGTTCCGGGCATCTCCCCCTGCTCGGCGCGCGATCAGCTCGACGATCTCGTCGGTCAGCTCGGCTTCGAGCTCCGCGGCGCCGCGCCGAACGACGATTGCGAGGTCGTCGTCCGAGAGGGGTTCCAGCTCGTAGATCTGAGTCCGTGAGAGCAGGGCTGAGTTGACCTCGAAGTAGGGGTTCTCGGTCGTGGCGCCGATCAAGGTCAGTACTCCCTCCTCGACGGCCGGCAGCAGCGCGTCCTGCTGGGCCTTGTTGAAGCGGTGGATCTCGTCGAGGAAGAGGATCGTGCGGAGGCCCGAGGCTCCGAGCCGCTCGCGAGCACGGGCGATCGTCGCCCGGACGTCCGCAACCGATGCGGAGACGGCCGAGAGCTCCTCGAACTCCGCGCCCGTCTGGTTGGCGACGATTCGCGCGAGCGTGGTCTTGCCGCTCCCGGGCGGGCCGAAGAGGATCATCGAGCCGACGCGGTCCTCCTCGATCGCAAGCCGTAGCGCCGAGCCTTTGCCGAGCACGTCTTCCTGGCCGACGAAGTCTTCGAGCCGCTGAGGTCGCAGGCGCAGGGCGAGCGGCGCAACCTCGGGCAGTCGCTGATCGGCCGCGTCGGAGAAGAGATCGCTCATTGCAGGAAAAGTATGCTCCCGCCTCGATGCCGTTCGAGGAGTTGAAGCAGCGCCAGTCGGTGGTCTGGGGTTCCGGGCCGTACCAGGGGATCACCGAGACGGTCGCGGACGTGCATCAGGCCGTGGTTCAGCGACTCGATCCCCAGCCTGGGCAGCGTTTCCTCGACCTGGCCACCGGGGGCTTCGAGTTCTCCCGCACCCAGTTGCGCACGCTGGGCACCCGCACGTAGTGAGGACGATCTCGCTGCGGGACGAGGCCGCGGGCCTCCTCCAGGAGCTGATCCGGCTCGACACCGTCAACCCGCCTGGAAACGAGACGCTGGTGGCGGAGCACTTGCGCCGCTATCTCGAAGGAAACGGCGTCGGCTGCGAGCTCTTGGCCAGAGTGCCGGAGCGCGCCAACCTCGTCGCCCGGATCCCCGGCACCGGCGACGGGCCGCGACTGCTGCTCCTCTCCCACACCGACACCGTGCTCGCCGATCCCGGCGAGTGGCAGATCGATCCCTGGTCGGGGGAGCTGCGCGATGGCCAGGTGTGGGGGCGGGGCGCGCTCGACATGAAGGGCCAGACCGCCGCGAGCGCCGTCGCAATCGCGTCGCTGGCGCGCGAGGGCCTGGAGCCCGCCGGCGACCTGATCTTCGCCGCCTGCGCCGACGAGGAGGTCGGTGCTGGGTTCGGGCTCCAGTGGCTGGTCGAAGAGCACCCTGAGGCGGTTCGGGCCGAGTACTGCATCAACGAGGGCGGCGGCGACCGGCTCGTGCTCGACGGCCGCGCCTTCTGGATTTGCTCCACGGCCGAGAAGATGAGCGCGCCGTTCCAGTTGACGGTGCACGGCCGGAGCGGCCATGCGTCCCGACCCGGGATCGCGGACAACGCGCTGGTGAAGGCTGCGCCGCTCGTCGAGCGGCTGGGCGTCTTCCACGACGAGCCCGAGCTCGGGCCGGAGGTGGCGGCATTCCTACGGGCGGTGTGCGGCGAGGTTCCCGACGCGGCGGAGGCGGTGGCCGCGGCGCGGGCCGTACACCCACTCGCGGGGGACATCGTCGAGCCTTTGCTCGGCACCACGCTCTCGCCGACGATGATCGAAGCGTCGCAGAAGCGCAACGTGATCCCGAATCGCTGTGAGATCACCGTCGACTGCCGGATCCTTCCGGGACACACGCAGGACGAGGTGGAGGCGAAGGTCGCAGACCACCTCCAGGGCGCCAAGTACGACCTCGAATGGATCGAGGCGCAGGGCGGGACTCGCTCGCCGGTCGAGACGCCGCTCTGGGACGTCGTCGGGTCGTTCGTGGCGGAGATCGAGCCCGAGGCGCAGTCCGTGCCGCTGCTCCTCTCCGGCTTCACGGACAGCCATTGGGTCCGCGACGCGTTTGGCACCGTCGCCTACGGCTTCTTCCCGATGCGCGCGATGGAGGCGGAGCTCGCCGCGCGGCTGATCCATTCCGCCGACGAGCGGATCGAGGTCGACGACCTCGAGCTCGGCGTGCGCTTCCTGCGCCACGCGGCAACTGCGCTGGCGTCGCTACCGTAATCCCATGGCTGAGGACAAGCTCCGACTCGGGGGGATGGCTCTCGCGAACGGCGTGCTCGTGCATGGGCCGAACGCCTGGGCATGCGCGGTCCGGCTTCCGGACGGGACGCTGAAGCAGGCCTCGGCGTTCAAGCGTTTCCGCGCGGCGGGGGTCGAACAGCCGCTGCTACGCGGCCCGGCCAGAGTGGTCGAGGTCTTTGCCCTTTTGCCGGAGGTGCGAAGCCGCTTGCCGGAGGCGCGTCTTCCTTTCGAGCGGCCCGCAGTCGCCGCGGCGATGGTCGCCGGCACAATAATGACCCAGGTCGTGCGCCGCTCGTCGCTCGGCGCTGCGACGAAGGAGCTCCTGGGCGGACTGGCCTCGCTCGCCCCCGCCGCAGTGGCCCTGCGGGGGACAACGCTCGCGGCCTACCACGGGGCTGAGCACATCTCGATCGGGACGTACGAGCACGGTGAGCCGCGCGAGAAGGAACACGAGCGCTGCGGCTCGCATCTCGTCGGCCCATTGCTCGTGACGATGGCGGCGGGAAACACGCTGGCGGCGAAAGCGCCCGAGCACCTCCGTGGGCCGGCTCGCGTCGCCGCTTCGCTGGGTGCGCTCGCGACTTCGACCGAGATCTTCGCCTGGATGACTCGGAATCCCGAGAGCCGGCTGACGAAGTTGCTCGCCAAGCCGGGGCACGAGCTTCAGCACCGGCTGGCGACCGAGGAGCCGACGCCCAAGCAGCTGGAGGTTGCCGAGGCGGCGCTCGCGGAATGCCTCCGGCTCGAGCGCGAAGCACAGTGAGACGTCGCTTGCGATGTCTCCATCAGGCGGTGCGGGCTTCGGCCGTGCGGCCGTCGGCAATGACCGGTCGATACGCAGGGAGTGGGAAGGGCCGGCCGTGAGCGTCCAGACAAGAGGAAGGCGGCTTCCGCCCGACATTTTCGACCTTCCCGTGGAGAAGATGCGGGAGGGCTATTACACCGACGAGTACTTCAACCACACGCGTCGGGTGTTGCTCGAGGACGGCCGACATCCGCGGGTGGTCATGCAGGTCTTCCAGAAGAAGAGATCGGTGCTCGCCGGCATCGACGAGGCGATCGCAATCGTCAGGTTGTGCTCGGACGACTGGGAGGGCCTGACCGTTCACGCGCTCTACGAGGGCGACGAGATCTCGCCCTGGGAGACGGTGATGACGATCGAGGGCGACTACACCGGCTTCGCCCACCTGGAGACCCTCTACCTCGGGGTATTGGCGCGCCGGACGATGATCGCCACCAACGTCAAGCGCGTCGTCGAGGCCGCGAAGGGCAAGCCGATCATCTTCATGCCGGCCCGCTACGACCATCACCGTGTG
>JBKPFE010000202.1:0-3705 GCA_046728705.1 Actinomycetota bacterium | reverse complement strand
AGGCGGACTACTTCGGTGAAATAGCGCTGCTGCGAGACGTGCCCAGGACCGCGACGGTCAAGGCGCTCGCCGACACGAAGCTCTACGCCCTGCAACGGGAGGACTTCCTCGCGGCCGTGACCGGGCACCAGGCCGCACACGCCGCCGCCGACGCCGTCGCGAAGGAACGCCTCGCGCGGTTCTAACCTGCGGCCGGCCCATTGGGCCATGACTGGGGCCAGGCCCCTGGCCACGGCTCGACTAGCCAGGTCGCCCCGGGCTCTCGGTCCAGTGGCTCGTCGGTTCGATCTCGGACGCGGGCCCTTAGGCCATGACCAGGGGCCAGGCCCCTAGCCACGGCTCGACTAGCCAGGTCGCTCGGGCTCTCCGTCCCAGTAGTCCAGCGCCTCAAGGCGGCCGATCAGGCCGATGCCGCGAATGTAGAACTTGTTCGACCGCGGGTAGTAGGCGATGTCGTTGGGCTCACGCGTGCCGTAGACGAGCATCTTCGCTCCGGCCTGGCCGGGGCGGAAGAAGTGGGAGACCTTCGTGCCGGGAGGACGGTAGACCACATGACCGGGGCGCAACTCGTGGGTCTCCTCCTCGACGCCGCGAGCGGCCGGCACCGGGCTCGGAATCAGCTCCAGCGTTGCGGTGCCCTCCAGCATCACGAAGATCTCCTCCTCCGCCGAGTGGCAATGCGCGGGCGTCAGTGGCGTTCCGGGCACCAGCGTCCGGTGATGGAGGCCGGCCTGAGCCGATCCGGCCGTGTCCGCCAGGTCCCGGTCACCCTCCTCGTCCGGCTCGAGCGTCTCGAGGTTGACAATGTTCGGCGGCCGCTCGGCCGGCTCGCCGACTTCCGGCTCGCCGGCCGCAGCCTCCTGCTTCCAGGGATGCTCGCCCTCGCCGGCATCGAACCAGCTCTGTCCGAGCCAGGCGACGCCTGCCCGTGGAAGGAACGCGCTGCCGATTCGCGTCCGTCCACCGTAGACGAGGTAGTCGAGCCCGTCCGGACCGCCGCGCAGGGTGTGTGCCTCGCGACCAACCTGATGGACGATGCAGTCGCCGGCGCGCACCTCGTAGACCTGTCCGTCCTGCCACGAGAGCCCGGACCCGGCGAGCACGAAGAAGATCTCTTCGTTTGCGAGGTCGACGTGCGCCGGAGTCGACCAGCGGCCGGAATCGAGCCGAACCCGGTTTACGCCCACCCCGACGGTGCCCGCCGCCTCGCCAAGTCGCTGCCAGCTGCCGGCGATGTGCCCTTCGGCCCGCTGGACCGGCTCGACGTCGTCCCAGTGGACGACGCTCACCGGACCGGAAGGTCCGGGATCAGTCCTTCGTCGGAGAAGAGCTTGCGCGTCTCCTCCAAGGTCAGGTCGCTCGGCGGGATGATCAGGTCGGACGCGGAGAGCTCGTCGTCGGATAACTGCTCGCCCCTGTCGCGGACGAGCTGCCACATTTGGTCGAGCTTGTCGTCCAGCGCGGGCTCGTCCTCGGCGTCCATCGCCGCCTGGGCCTGGACATCGAGCTCGTTCAGCTGGTTCAGGAGCTCCTCGTCGACCCGGTACTGGCCCTCGCCCATCAGCCTGACGATCATCGGTCGAGCTCCTTCTGGCCTGCGCCGGCGCCGACCTCGGCCTTGAGGCGATCGAGCTCGGCGTCGACCTGCTTCTCGGCGGAGATCTGCGCCAGCTCCCGGTCGAGCTGGGTCTGGTCGCCGGCGGTGAAATCCTCGAGCGTCCCGGCCTCGATCAGCTCCTCGACCGCGCCGGCCCGCGCCTGCATCTGCTCGGTCTTGTCCTTGGCGCGCTGGATCGCGAGCCCGGTATCCGCCATCTGCTCGCCGATCCCCGTCGCCGCCTCGCCGATCCGCACCTGCGCCTCGGCGGCCGAGTACTGGGCCTTGATGACTTCCTTCTGAGACCGGAACGCCTCGATCTTGGCGTTGAGCTGCCGCTCCGATGACGTGAGCTTCTCCTGTTGCGCCTCCAGCTGCTGCACCTGGACGTCGAGGTCCTGAAGCTGCTGCTGGGCGAGCGTCTTGCGCTCGAGCGCCTGCCGGGCGAGATCCTCGCGACCTCCGGCGAGCGCGTCCCGCGCCTGCGTGTCGAGCTTGACCAGGCTCTGTTCCAGCTTGTCCGCCTGCAGCTGCAGCCGTTTCTTGGATGTCACGACGTCGGCGACGCCGCGCTTGACGTTCTGAAGCAGCTTCAGCTGCTCCTCGTACGAGTAATCCAGCGTCTCGGACGGGTCCTCCGCCCGGTCGAGCAACCTGTTCAGCTTCGACCTGATCACCAGCGACATACGCTCGAACAGCCCGGCCACTTCGCCCTCCTCCTCGGTTCGCTGGGACATAGCCTATGCGCCGGTGCGCATCGAGCGAAGCATGCATCCGGACTGGCTCTCGAACGCCTACCTGGTCGCGGACGAGGACGGCGAGTGGGCCGTGTTCGTCGACAGCGGCGCGCCCATGGAGCCGCTTCAGACGATCGCCACACGCTGGGAGGTGCAACCCAGCCACATCCTGCGCACGCACGCCGATCCCGACCACGTCGAGCACGAGGCCGAGCTCGGGCTCGAGGTCGTCACCGGGCCGCTCGAGCTCGCGGGGATGAAGATCGAGGCGATTCCAACGCCGGGCCACTCCGACGACCACGTGGCGTTTCTCTTCAAGGGACAGGTTTGCTTCTCCGGCGACATCCTCTTCAAGGACGCAGTCGGAGGCGGCGACCCCGACCAGGTGCGCGAGTCGGTCATGAAGCTGATGGAGCTGCCGCCGGAGACCCGTGTCTTTCCCGGCCACACCGAGCAGACCACGATCGGGCGCGAGTGGTTCGAGAACCCGTTCATCCGCGTGTGGCGGGGCGTCGATCCGGAAGGGACCGAGCGCTGCCGTGTCGGCGATCGGGAAGGGACGATCGTGGTGTGGTCGCCGGACTACGACGGCAAGGGAAAGGCGTGGGTGCGCTTCGACGACGGCGGCGGCCGGATCCTCGGCGGCTCGCGCATCGAGCGGTCGACCGGCTAGGGCGACGTGCGCTCCGCGTTCCGACTGGGCTCGGCACTCGGCGCGCCGCCGATCACGTCCGCAACCTTCCGCTCGAGCCGTCCCTGCCAGCCGGACTCGTAGCGGTGCCGCGCGCGCTCGAGCTTTCGAGGGCGCTTCGCGTAGCGCCAGCGCGACCAGGGGGAGTCGGGCTTGGCGAGGCGGATTGCGCCGAAGAGCCCGACGAACGGGACGAGCAGCCCGACTGCTCCGACGACCGGCTTCCCTTTGAAGAAACAGACCAGTGCGTAGAGATAGTGCACCGCCAAGAGGGCGAAAACCAGGGTGCGCGACTGCTGATACTCGGACTCGTCTATGCCGAAGGGAGACGCCGTGTGAAGGAGGATTCCGGCGAGCACCGTCCCGATGATCACGGCGTCGACCGAGCTACGACCCTCGTTCGACCAGTAAACGTCCTCGAGGTGGAAGATCAGTGCCCACTCGTCCAGTACGAGCGCGGCACCTGCGCCGAAGGCAATCGCGAGCACCTCCCGGGGCGGGCTTCCGGTCCCCCAGGGCGTGAACGCGAGTAGCCCGGCGGCGAGCGCGACGACGAGCCCGGGAACGGCGTGATGAAGATGGACGCCGCCGATGCTGGCGCTTCCCCAGCCGCGGATGCGGGCCTGGCGGGTGTAGAGCCGTGCGAACGCGAACGCCAGGAGAAACGAGACGAAGAGGAG
>JBKPFE010000159.1:0-5943 GCA_046728705.1 Actinomycetota bacterium | reverse complement strand
GTTCGGGCTGCCCCCGGAGCAGACGCTCGAGGCAATCGATCGCGGACGCGAGGCCGGCCTCGACGTCGCCGGGATTCACGTCCACATCGGCTCCCAGCTGCTCGAGCTCGGTGCGGGGAGGATGACGGTGGACTGGCTCGCCGCCTTCGCCGCCGAGTGCCGCGCTCAGCTGGACTGGACGCCCGCGGTCGTCGACCTCGGCGGCGGGCTCGGGATCCAGTACGTCGAAGGTGAGCCCGCGCCGCCGGTCGCGCAGTTCGTCGAGACGCTGCTCGCCCGCCTCGGCCGTTCCTGGGAGCTGCACGACCTGCCCCTCCCCCAGCTCATGCTCGAACCTGGACGCTCGCTGATCGGCCGCGCCGGGCTCACGCTCTACCGCGTCGGCACGGTCAAGCGGGCGAGCGAGACAACCACGTACGTGGCGATCGACGGCGGGATGTCGGACAACCCGCGGCCGCAGCTCTACGGGGCGCGCTTCACGGCCCTGCTCGCGAACCGGGCCGACGAGCCCGCGGGCGACGCGTTCTGCGTCTGCGGCAAGCACTGTGAGTCGGGCGACGTGCTGATCGACCGCGTCGAGCTTCCCGAGCCGAGACGCGACGATCTACTCGCCGTCCCGGCGACCGGCGCGTACACCCTCGGGATGGGCTCGAATTACAACAGCGTCCCGCGCCCCGCGGCGGTCCTGGTCGCGGACGGCGCGGCGACGGTGATCCGCCGTCGCGAGACGGTGGACGACCTGCTGGCGTTCGAGTTGCCGTAGTCAGCGGTTGTGGTTGACAAGCTCGACGTTGTTGCCGTCGGGATCGAGGACGTAGGCGCCGAAGTAGCCATGGTGGTAGATCGGTCGCTCCCGCGGTGGACCGTTGTCGCGATACCCCGCCTCGATCGTCGCGCGGTGGAAGCTCTCGACCGTCGAGTTGTCGGGCGCCGGAAAGGCCAGGTGGACGTGTTGGGTCGGCGTGCCGGCTACGAGGGAGAACGAGCCGCTCTCGCCGGCGAACTGGGCGCGCTCGGCCGAGTCGTGCCTGAGCCGGAATCCGGCATGGGCCGCAACGGTCTCGTAGAACTGTTTCGCCGCTGCGACGTCCGCGACACGAATCCAGAGATGGTCGATCGCGCCACCCTGCCGCAGCGCCCCGTGGTGAACCGCCTCGGCGCTGTTGCCGTCCGGGTCGAGCAGGAAGGCGCCGTAGTAGTCCTCCCGGTACTGCGGGCGCCGGCCGGGCGCACCGTCCTCGCGGTAGCCGGCCTCGGTCCCTACGCGCCAGAACTCGTCCACGTGGGCCCGAGAGGGCGCCACGAAGGCGACGTGCAGGCGACGCGTGACCGGGTCCTCGTCGTCGGCCTGGGTGAGTGAGAAGTCGGCCCACTCGGTGAAGTCGCGGCCGCAATGGGTTTGCTCGATGTCAAGCGTGCGCAGCACGGTGTCGTAGAAGCGCTCGGAGGCCTCGCGATCGGAGACGCGGATCGTGACGTGATCGAACACGGGCTCTACCTATGCCGCGACCAGGTCGGCGTACTCCGGATGCCTCTGAATGTAAGCGGCGGCGAAGCGGCAGTACACCGTCACGGACAGACCGCGCTCACGAACGTCGTCCAACGCCCCTGCGACCAGCCGACCCCCCACGCCATGCCCTTCGAACCGCTCGGCAACCTCCGTGTGGAGCAGGACGAGCCCGCCCTCGCGCTCCCGATACATGAGCGAGCCCGCAAGCTCGCCGTTGACGTGCGCCTCGTACTGGCCCGCAGCCGCGTTATCGGTGACGAGAACGCCCGCCCGCTCGCTCATTTGGGATGCCATTCGACGACGATCTCGTCGGTGGCGTATTCACGAGGACCCAGACGCTGCGGCGCACCCATCTCCTGCCCGCGACGCTACCCGATCCGTGTCACCTCGGTTCCCACTTGACGCGCGCGAGTGGATCTGTAAGAGTCGCTTCGTCAAGTCCTGCGAGCCTTCGGGTCCGCGGGACTTGGCATTTGTAGGGGTCGTTTTGTAGAGCCTCTCAGGTGGAGTACATCCGGTCGAAGATCCACCAGACGATCTCCAAGACGGCGATGAACGCCGCTGCCACCCAGAGAAACGCCGTCAACTCGTTGCCCGGCGTCGGCGGCCATCCGCTCAAGCGACCTCCGCCGGCTCGGCCCGGCGCGTATGCGCCGACACGGCCGGCGCGACCAGCACCGGAACGGGACTGCGGGCGAGGACGGCCCGGCTGACGCTCCCGAGGATGAGCGAGCCGGTCGGCCCGAGGCCGCGTGAGCCGAGGACGACGAGGTCGTGCTCGCCGGTTTCGATTCGCTTGAGAATCGCCTGTGCGACCGGCCCTCGGCGAACCACGGTCGACACAGGCACGTCGTCGGGCACGAGCTCCTCCGCACGTTCGACGATGCTCTCGGCTTCGCGGACGAGCTGGGCCTCGTCTGGGAAGGGCAGTGCGAGTGGGAAGCCGGAAAAGCGCCAGCGAGGCAGCTCGGCGACGCTGATCAGCGTCACCCGCGCGCGTTCGCTGCGGGCGAGGTCGACGGCTTCCTCGAGCGCCTTCGCGGCGGCGCGAGAGCCGTCCACGGCGACGAGAATGCTCCGGAACATAGCGGCCTCCTTGCCGACAAACGTCCTTTACGAGAATAAACGATACCGTAAAGAGCCTATTCCGAGACTGCTACGTTCCGAAACACGTGACGGATTCCAGAGCCGCTGAAGCGCGGCCGCGGGGCCGCCCCCGACGCCCCTCCGCGCGACCTGCAATCGTCGAAGCGACGCTCGAGCTGCTGGCCGAGCGCGGCTTCCAGGCGGCGACGATCGACGCGATTGCCGCGCGCGCCGTCGTCGGCCGGAACACGATCTATCGGCGCTGGAGCTCGAAGGAAGAGCTGATCGCCGATGCGCTGCACGAGCTCACCGCAGAGCTCGATGTGCACGAAGGAGAGGATCTCTATGGGCGCCTGCTCGAATGGATCCAGGATTTCGCCCGAGTCTTCGCCGATCCGCTCTTCGGACGGATTTTCCCGGCGGTGCTCGGCGAGCTCCAGCGAAACCCGGACTTCGCGCGCGTGTACTCCGAGCGGGTCGTACGCCCTCGGTACGAAGCGCTCCTCGGATTGCTCCGGCGGGCGCGCGAGCGCGGAGAGCTCCGCGGCGACGCCGACGTCGAGCAGATCGCCGACCTCCTGGCCGGCCCGCCTTTCGTCCGCCTGCTGCCGCTCGGCCTGCCACCTGTGACAGAGCACTATGCCGAGGAGTTGCTCGAGACGATCTGGCGCGGAATCGCCCCCGAGCGCGCCTGAGGCTCGCGAGTGGCGGCCCGGCTCAGGGCGTCAGGTACGTACACGTCGATGCGACGTGTCGAACGCGTCGAGCGGGCCCCACGGCCCCGGCCGCGGCGCAGCCGCCTCGAGGTCGTCGAGCACCGCCGTTCCGAACAGGCGGTCGAGGAGACTGCGGCGCGTCGGCGTGACGACCATCGCAAGCGCCGAGATGCACCCCACGCCGGCGACGACGTACGAGGCGTCGAGGAGGAACCTCGACGTGCTGTCGAGCGACCTGCTCGTGGCGTAGTCGGTCGAGTTGAGATACACGGCATATACGGCCGCGGCGATGACGGTCGCGAGGACGGCTCGGATACCGGCGGCGACGTACGACGGCCCCCTCCCCGTCTTGATCGAGACTGCCCGGAGATCGGTGGCGCGCATACCGAACGTCTGACTAGTCGGCAGCAGGAATGCGAAGTACGCGACGACGGGAGCGACAGTCAGCAGCCCCGCGGCCACCTGGAGCACGTGGCCGGGAACGCCGCCGAGATCGCCGGCCTCACGTGAGATCGTGCCGACCGACTGAACAATCCCGAGCGGGATCGAGACCAGAAGGAACGCCACGTAGCAGAGCCCCCAATCGATCGCCGCTGCTGCGGCACGGCGCCACGGGGTCGCGAACCGGGCGACGTAGCGGTGGGTCGGATCCTCGTACCGCCAAGTGGCGCCTGGTTCGAGCTCCCAATCGGTTCGGGCTTTCACGTCTCGAATAATCCTGCCCGAACACGGGTAGGTACATCAACGCACGATACGAGAGGAGGAGCGATGGCAACGCGAAAGCAGGTGCAGGCCGCGAAGCGGAACGTGAAGAAGGCGCAGGCCGCAGCGAAGCGAAAGCGGACGATCGCGAACCTGCCCAAGAGCACGCGTCGAGGGCTCCAACAGCAGGCCCGCCGCGGGCGACTGCGAGGAGGCAAGGCCGGTCACGCGCTCGAGGACCGCAACCGTGAGCAACTCTACGAGCTCGCCAAGAAGAAGAACATCCCCGGCCGCTCGAAGATGGGCAAGTGGGATCTGATCCGCGCGCTTCGAAAAGCATGAGCCGGAACGTGCTCCTGGTCGCACTCGACCCCGTTCCGGAGGACGAGGTCCGGAAGGCGATCGAGGACCGCAACGAGGGCGCCGGCGTGAACGTCCACGTCGTCGCGCCGGCGACGCATATGGGCACGTTCAAGTGGTTGACCGGCGAGGAGGACGACGCGCGCGCCGAGGCCGCAGAGCTCGCCGACCGGACCGCGGAAGCAGTCGACGCGGAGGTCGAGACCGAGGTCGGAGAGCGTGATCCACTCCTCGCCGTCGAGGACGCGCTTGCGCTCTTCCCCGCCGACGAGATCCTGGTCGCCGGAACCGCCGACGAGAAGACCGAGGCCGGACTTCGCCGCTTCGGGCTCCCGGTCTCGAGATTGGGCAGTGGCGGCGAGGTCGGCGGCGAGGAGGCAACGGGCGCGGAGGCCGTCGCGCGGGGCGTCGCTCAGGGCAAGCGCGAAGAGACCCCTTTCCTAGTCGTCGGCACGGTCGGCGCGATTCTCCTCGGCATCGTCGCGCTGATCAGCCTGATCGCGTTCCTCGTCTTCTGGCTCGCCTAGGCGGGCGCGGCTCGGCGTGTTTCGCTGGGTCGAGCACACGGCGGAGCTCGAGCTCGAGATCGAAGCGCCGTCGCAGGAGGCCGTCTTCGGCGAGGCGCTCGCAGCCTTCGCCGAGCTCGTTGGGGACGGGAGCGGCCCGAGTACGACGCGCGAGCTGGAGGTGGAGGCGGAAGAGCCGGTGCTGCTGCTCGCCGAGTGGTTGAGCGAGCTGGTCTACCTCGCCGACGCCGAGCAGTTCGTCCCCGAGCGGATCGCGACGCTCGAGCTCGGCGACCACAGGCTCCGCGCTACCGTTCAAGGTCACCTCGGTGAGCCCCGGCCGCTCGTGAAGGCCGTCACGCTGCACCGACTCGAGTTTCGGCGAGACGATACGGTGGGCTGGCGCGCACGCGTGGTGCTCGATGTCTGAGCTCGAACAGATCGGCGAGGTGCTCTGGGAGATCCCGGCGAAGGCGCGACCGGACATGCGTGTTCCGGCGAGGGTGTTCGCCGATCGCGAGCTGCTCGCGGCAATCGAGGGAGACGCCTCGCTCGAGCAGATCCAGAACGTGGCCACACTGCCTGGGATCGTCGAGGCGGCGCTCGCGATGCCGGACGTTCATCAGGGCTACGGGTTCCCCGTCGGCGGCGTCGCCGCGACCGAGCTTCCGGACGGCGTCGTCTCGCCGGGCGGCGTGGGGTACGACATCAACTGCGGCGTGCGCCTGCTCGGCCTGCCGCTGACCGAAGCCGAGCTCGGCCGCCGGCGGGAACCGCTCGTGCACGAGATCTCCCGCGCCGTTCCGGCCGGTGCCGGCAAGACGAAGGGCCGTGCCCGCCGTGGCGCGGAGCTCGACCGCGTGCTCCGGGAGGGGCCTCGAGCGCTCGGCGCCTCGGAGGATCTCGAGCGCACCGAGTCCGAGGGCTGCCTACCGGGGGCCGACCCCGCCGCTGTTTCGGACCGCGCGCACGAGCGAGGCGCCGGCCAGCTCGGGACGATGGGCTCGGGGAACCACTTCGTCGAGCTACAGCGAGTCGCGCGCGTCTTCGACGAGCGCGCGGC
>JBKPFE010000127.1:0-5601 GCA_046728705.1 Actinomycetota bacterium | reverse complement strand
GGCGCCCAGATCTTGGTCGCGACCATCGACTGCTCCCGCCGGCCGTCGAGCGCAGCCGCCAGCGAACGCTCGGCATTGCCGTACATCGGCGACGAGTCGACGAGCCGGCCGCCTCCGGCGAACGCGGCGCCAACGACGTCTCGAGCCAGCTCTGCATCGCCCCCGAACGTGTTCCATGTGCCGAGGCCGACGACGGGACCGAGGCGCCGTTCTTCCATCACTCTGCAACGCGTGCGCGAGCGACCTCGCCTGCGGCGAACGCGCACATGAAGAACCAGGGCTCTTCCTCGAGGCCGCGGCCCATGTGCGGGAGCGGAAGGCGGCCGCATTCCTCGTGCCAGCCCTCGACGTCGACCTCCTCCCGCGGGCTCAGCCAGTCAGGCGCCTCGAGGCCCTGCGGCCACGCGGCGTGCACCTCTGCGGCACCCAGCTCGAGGATTGCGCGGGTGTGGTGCGAAACGCCCCTGTGCTGTTCGCGGGGATCCGCTTGCGAGTAACGCACGGCCAGGATCGGTGAGCCGTCGAGCGCGGCCGCGGTGTTCGCCGCCTCAACGGCGACGAGACCGCCGTGGCCGAGTACGCTGGCCGTGCCAACGATTCCGGGCCCGATCGAGCAGACGACGACGTCGAAGCCCTGTGCGGAGCACCACGCCAGGGCCGAAGCAGGAGTGACTGCCTGCACGTCGCCGTCCACGCATGGAGCAACGGCAACCGCCACCTCGAGGTAGCTGCCTCGCTTGAGCACTCGAACCGCATCCGAGAGAGACACCGGGAGCGCTCCTCCCCCGAGCTGGACGTACGCGACCCGGAGCTTGTGGCGACGACGCATGCCCGCGCAGACCGGCGCGACCTGGCTGTGCAGGGAGCAGCAGACGACAGGTATCCCGTTGAGGCTGGTCGCCGGCTCCCCGTCCTCTTCGACGTGCCGAGTCGCAGCTTGAACCGGCGTGTACGGGAGCGTCATCACGTGTGCACCGGGCTCTGCGGCGAGCCCCAGACCCCGCGTGAGGTTCGCGTGGAGGATGTCGAAGCCGCCGGACCCGAGGCCGAGGTCGCGGGCCTGTGTGTTCACGATCACCTCGTCGCCGACCTCGATCGGGCCGGTGAGACGCGGATAGGCGAGGCACGGCTCGCCGTCCACGAGCAGGCGGACGAGCTCCTCGTTCTGCTCACGGATCGCCGAGACCGTCCCGCGCCGCAGGCTAAGAGGCATTGCGGGCCACGTCGACGAGAGCGAGCGTGACGTCGACCATCCGCTCGAGATCGGCGACGGCGATGTGCTCGTCGGGCGTGTGGATCGCCGCCATCCCGTTGGCGAGATTGACGCACGGCCGCCCCCGCTCGTTGAAGACGTTGGCGTCCGCGCCGCCGCCGCCCAGGCCGAGGTGCGGCTGAAAGCCCTCCCGCTCGAGCGCGGCGCAGGCCAGTCGGACGGGAAGGTCGGTGCGAGCGAAGCGGTAGCCGAGATAGCTCTCCTCGACGGTGGTCTCGGCCTCGCATTGCTCGAGGGCTGCGGCAAACGTGATCGTCTCGAGCAGCTCCCTGACCAGGTCGGCGAGCTTGGCCTCGCTGTGCGACCGGACGTCGATCGAGAACGTGCACCGATCCGGGACGATGTTCCTCGCCGTTCCTCCCTCGATCAGGCCGACGTTGGCCGTGGTCTCGTCGTCGAGCCGCCCGAGACGGAAGTCCGTGATCGCCCGAGCAGCCGCAACGATCGCCGAGCGCCCCTCTTCGGGTGCCATCCCCGCATGCGCCGCCCATCCGCGCATCGTCACCTCGATCTGGCGCGCGTGCGGCGCGCCGAGCAGGATCTCGCCGATCGGCGCGGCATGGTCGTAGACGAAGCCGAGGCCCGCATGCAGCCGATCAGGGTCGAACGCCTTCGCTCCTTGGAGCCCGACTTCTTCCTTCGGAGTAAAGAGGAGCTCGACCCCTGCGTGGGGGCGGTTCTCAGACAGGATCAGCCGCGCCGCCGCCAGCATCGCGGCAACCGCAGCCTTGTTGTCGGCGCCCAGAATCGTTCCGCCGGCGTTGCGAACGACGCCGTCCTCGACCACCGGCTCGAGCGTGCCCGTCGGCTGCACCGTGTCGAGGTGAGCACACAGGAAGATCGGCAAGCCGCCGTTTCGGCCCGTCGGCTCGAGCCGGCAGAGCAGGTTGCCCGCGCTGGCGCCGATCCTCTCGCCCGCGTCGTCCTCAGAGACCTTGAGGCCCAGATCTTCGAGATAGGCGCGGACGCGATCCGCAACCTCGCGCTCGGATCCCGGCGGGCTAGGGATGGCGGCCAGCTCGGTGAACAGCCCAACGACGTCCGGCGCCCAGTTCGGCGGCATGCTCCGAATCCTAGGCGCCGGACTTAAGACGGCAGCTTGGCGACGCCGACCAGACGTTGCGGCGGCCTAGCCCTGGGGCCTGATCCCAGGGCTGCCCGGCCTCTGCATGGCCGCGACCTAGAGTCCCGTCCCGTTCGTCGTGCCGCCGACGTTGAACAGCGTGTAGAAGACGATCAGGAGCAACACGAGGACGACAACGCTCCAGATGATCCGGCGTCTACTGAGGGTAATCATGGAAGTACCGCACCTTGCCATTGCCCCAGACCTTGATGCCGATGAGCGGGGTGACTTCGTGGCACACGACCCAGATTAGGGTGCAGAACTTGAAGTGCCCCTGCGTCCAGACGGCCACCGGCCCTCTTGTACCAACACCGAGGCCCGCGCACGGCCCGGAGCAGTTTGAATCGACATGTCCGAGCCATTGCCAACCGCTGAGCGGATTCTCGGTCTTCCAAATCCACCGCTCGCGGTTCAATGACGTGATCTTTCCGTTATTGCCCCAGCAGAAGTTCACCTTCTCGTAATACGACCAATGGTGGAAGCCTGTCGAGCCCTTGTAGTCCTTCCGCACGACCGGATGCCGACACCCGCCGAGATATGACCACTCGAAGTTGTCACCGAAGTTGTCCCAGCCCCACACGTTGAAACCCCAGTCGTAATCCGGGGGCGGAGGTGGTGGAGGTGGCGGCGGCGGCGGCGGAGGAGGGGGCGGCGGAGGAGGAGGTGGCGGAGGTGGTGGGGCGTTGTACTCATCGTTGTCCGCCGTGCCCCAGCATCCCGGATCGACCGGGTAGTCGATCAGCCCGTCGCTGTCGTTGTCTACGCCGTCGCTACAGAGCGGATTTCCGTAGCAGTCCGGCCCGTCGCAGAGATCGCGATCCGCGCTCGCACTCCCGGCCATCCCTAGTGTGACTACGAGCAAGGCGACTAGTAAAAACAGTCTGCTCATCGACGGCCCGCTCCTTTCAAGGACTTAGCTTGGCCGTCCGAGGGGTTCGGCGGCCTGACCGAAGCAGCAGCCGCGGATCGTGAACGGAGAACGCAGACGTCCGCGACAAAGGTTGAGATGATCAGTTGTCTGTTCATGCAACAGAACCTAGAGAGGAAGGCCCCGTCCAGGGCACACGACTTCGTGCCGACTCTGTAAAGGCGGGCTTAGGCCGGGACGCCGGCGCGCTCGGCAGGGGCCGTCCGCGCCCGCGAACGCTCGAAGGCCGCCCCGACGAACTCACGGAAGAGCGGGGCCGGCCTCGTCGGCCGTGACTTGAACTCCGGATGGAACTGGCTGGCGACGAACCACGGATGGTCGGGCAGCTCGATGATCTCGACCAAGCGCCCTTCCTGGTACGTCCCCGAGACGACCAGTCCGGCCTCCTCGAGCCGCGGGCGGAAATGGTTGTTGACCTCGTAGCGGTGCCGGTGGCGCTCGTTGACGACGGGCTCGCCGTACGCCTCCCGAGTCCGCGTCCCCGCGACGAGCTCGACTGCCTGGGCGCCGAGCCGCATCGTCCCGCCGAGATCCTCGATCTCTTTCTGCTCGGGCAACAGGTCGATGACCGGGTACGGCGTCTCGGGATCCATCTCCGTTGAGTTCGCGCCCGACAGGCCGACCACGTGGCGGGCGAACTCGGACACTGCGACGTGCATGCCGAGGCAGATCCCGAGGTAGGGAATCCCCTGCTCGCGCGCGACGCGGCAGGCCATGATCTTTCCCTCCCACCCGCGCGAGCCGAAGCCGCCGGGGACGAGCACGCCGTCAACCTGCTCGAGCTCCGCCTGGAGCTCCTCGAGCGAGGCGCCCTCAGCGTCCACCCACCGCACGCGAACGCCGACACCGTGATGGATGCCGGCGTGCTTGAGCGCTTCGTGGACGGAGAGGTACGCGTCGTGGAGCTTCACGTACTTGCCGACCAGCCCGATCTCGACCGGCTCGCGCAGCCGCTTGATCCGCTCCGTGAGGTCGTTCCACTCGCCGAGGTAGGCGTCACCGCCCGGCAGGCCGAGCTTCTCGACGACGAGCGTGTCGAGCCCCTCCTCCTGGAGCGCCGACGGGACGAGATAGACGTCCGGGACGTCGCGGTTGACGATGACGGCGCGCGGCTCGATGTCGGCGAACAGCGCGATCTTGTCGCGGAGGTCGGGGCTCAGACCCTCGGTCGAGCGCGCCACGACGATGTCCGGGTGGATACCGATGCGGCGGAGCTCGTTGACTGAGTGTTGCGTCGGCTTCGTCTTCAGCTCGCCGGCTGAATCGACGAACGGGACGTACGTCACGTGGATATAGGCGACGTTCTCGGGGCCGGCCTCGCGCCGGAACTGGCGGATCGCCTCCAAGAACGGCAGCGACTCGATATCGCCGACGGTCCCACCCACCTCGCTGATGACGACATCGGTGTCCGACGCGTCGGCGACTCGCCGGATCCGCTCCTTGATTTCGTTGGTGATGTGGGGGATCACCTGGACGGTCGAGCCCAGGTACTCGCCTTTCCGCTCCTTGCGGAGCACCGAGTACCAGATCGAGCCGGACGTGTGATTCGCATTCCGGGAGAGGTTTTCGTCGACGAACCGCTCGTAGTGGCCAATGTCGAGGTCGGTCTCGGCGCCGTCCTCGGTGACGAACACCTCCCCGTGCTGGAATGGGCTCATCGTGCCCGGATCGACGTTCAGGTAGGGATCGAACTTCTGCACCTGCACCTTGAGCCCGCGCGCCTTCAGCAGCCGGCCGAGCGAGGCGGCAGTGATGCCCTTTCCGAGCGACGAGACGACACCGCCCGTGACGAACACGTACTTGGGCGGGCGCGGCCTCATAAAAGACGACCCCGATCCGTGAGACAACTCACGGACTTCAAGCCTAGCAGCGTCATCTGACGGTCGAGAGAAACTCTCGACCGCCGAGCATCCGTTCTAGCTCCTCGCGCCGTTCATCCTCGTCCAACGCCTCGATGCGGGTGTGGGTGGGATCGCCGGCGACCTTCTCGACGCTGAAGTGCCGGTCGGCGACGCTGGCGATCTGCGGCAGATGGGTGATCGTGACCACCTGCGATCGCTCGCCGAGCCGCCGCAGCGTCTGGGCGACGGCGTGGGCAGTCTGCCCGCCGATGCCGGCATCGATCTCGTCGAAGACCAGCGTCATCTTGCCGCCGGCTGCCGAGGCGATCGCGAGCGCGATGCGGGAGAGCTCGCCGCCGGATGCGGTCTCCGCGACCGGCGCGAACGGCAGCCCCGCGTTGGGGCGGATCAGGAACGCCACGGTGTCGATGCCCAC
>JBKPFE010000339.1:0-6951 GCA_046728705.1 Actinomycetota bacterium | reverse complement strand
TGCGATGCCCAGCCGGACTTGGGCGAGGCCCGCTCCCTCGCCGCGCTCTCCTACGCGCTCGCCGTGCGGACGGCGCGGGCGCTGGACGAGGGTGAGCCGCTGCCGCTTCCCACGCACCGGCTGATCGAGGAGAACTTCTGGCGGGCGATCCGCTGGGGCCTCGGCGGCGACTTCATCGACCTCGAGACCGGTGAGCTCGTCAACAAGCGCAAGCGGATCGAGCAGCTGATCGAGTGGGTGCAACCGGTTGCCGACGAGATCGGCGCGACGCCGTTCCTGGCGGTGCCCGCGGCGAATGCCGCGGAGCGGCAGATCGCTCGCTACGAGGAGGGCGCGACACTCGAGGAGGTCTTCGCCGAGCAGGTCCGTCCGAAGGAGCCCGTTGTCTGAGCAGCCGCAGGAGCCGACGCCGGAGGAGCTGCTCGAGGCCGTCCGGAACATGAAGGTCGCCGACCTGCTCCTCTCGACGGCGGCGACGCTGGCTCAGCTCGGCTTCGCCAAGCTCGACGAGTCGACGCGGGATCTCGAGCAGGCGCGCCTCGCGATCGAGGGGATGAAGGCGCTGCTCGGCTCGCTCGAAGGCGCCGTGCCGGAGGAGGTGCTGCGCGACTTCAACCAGGTGGTCGCGAACCTCCAGCTGGCGTACGCGTCGGCGGCCGGCGAATAAGCTCTCGGCCTATTAGGCTGGCTGGCATGCGACTAGGCGTCGGGGTCGCCATTGCGCTCGCACTGGTGGGAGCTGCCGGCGCTGCCGGCGCTGTACGCGACACTCACGGGTTTCAATCCACCCAAGCCCGGCAGTTCGTTCCGGGCGAAGTGCTTGTCCGTTTCCGGCCGAGGGTCGATCGCGCCGGCCGTGCCGCCGTTCTCCAGGAGACGGGCACCACGCGAACGCAGTGGCTGCTCCTCCCGCGTACCGAGCTTCTCGAACTCCCGCGCGGAACCTCAGTCGAGGCGGCGGTTCGTGAACTCGAATCGATGCCGGAGGTGCTTTACGCCGAGCCCAACTTCCTCTACCAGGCCGCTTTCACGCCGAATGACCCGAGATACGGAGAGCTCTGGGGCCTGAACCAGATGAGTGATGCGGACATCGACGCGCTCGAAGCCTGGGATCTCACCACCGGCAGCAGCGCAGTCACGGTCGCGGTTGTCGACACCGGTGTGGCGTACGACCATCCCGATCTTGCGCCGAACATGCTCCCGGGGTACGACTTCGTGGACAACGACAGCGACCCGCGTGACGCGAACGGCCACGGCACGCATGTGGCGGGCACGATCGGGGCGGCGGGGAACAACGGCATCGGCGTCACGGGCGTCAACTGGGATGTCGGCCTCATGCCCGTTCGCGTTCTCGACGCGGGTGGGAGTGGGACGAACACTCAGGTCACGAACGGCTTCATCTATGCGGCTGCCAACGGCGCAAAGGTCGTCAATGCGAGCCTGGGAGGCGGGTTCTTCTCAAACGCGATGGAGGACGCTATCGACGCCGCCGCAGGGACAACGTTATTCGTCGTCGCTGCTGGCAACGACGGCGCGGACAACGACTCGATCCCGACGTATCCGTGTAACTACGCGTCCGCCAATCTGATCTGCGTTGCCGCGACGACGCAGACCGACGATCTGGCGAGCTTCTCGAACTACGGAGTGGTAAGCGTCGATCTCGCTGCGCCGGGCACGGACATCCTCAGCACGTGGCCTGCTTATGACTCGCTGTTCTCGGACGGATTCGAGACCGCAGGAATCTGGACCGCGGGCGGAACGCCCAACAGCTGGGCGCGCACTCAGGAGTCATCCCTGTTCGGCAGCTGGAGCGCGACGGACTCACCCGGAGCGCCGTATGTGGACTTCGCGGACAACTGGTTCCGCACAACGAACCCCATCAACCTCAGTGGCCGACACGGGTGCAACGTTCGCTCCGCCCTCAAGTACCAGACGGAGGAGGAATACGACTTCTTCGTCGTCGACGGCTCGACGGACGCGACGGAATGGTTCGAGGTAGGAGCCCATACCGGCGTTACGCCGAATTACCCCAACAGCTGGTCCTGGGTCGAAGAAGACCTCTCCGCCTTCGATGAGTCGTCGACCTTCTACCTGCGTTTCGGTTTCGAGAGCGATGAGAGCTTCACGTTCGAGGGTGCGCACGTCGACGAAGTGACAGTCCGCTGCATCGGAACGAACTACACCGCGGACGACTACAACTCGATCCAAGGGACCTCGATGGCGACCCCTCACGCCGCTGGAGTGGCGGCGCTCTTGCTTGCGCAAAACCCAACCCGCACGGTCGGGGAGCTGAAGACGCTACTCACCTCCAGCGTCGACGTCCTTCCTCAGCTTGCCGACAAGACGGTGACGAGCGGACGGCTCAATGCATGCAGAGCCCTCGGCGGACCGCCCGCAGCGTGCGCCTACTCCGGTCCGCCGCCCCCACCACCGCCGCCCCCACCACCGCCGCCCCCACCACCGCCGCCTCCGCCTCCACCGCCTCCTCCGCCGCCGTCGAATCCGCCTGCCTGCCCGCCGACGGACGTGGCGGTCGGGGCGACGTATCGCGGGACACATGCTCAGGGAGGAGCCGTATGCCTTACGGTCACTCCCGGTTGGACCGGCGTGATCAGCTTCCTGATCACGGACGTCCCCGGGAACATCTGCACCTTCTCATGGGGCCACTTCCGGCCCTCGACGCCGCTTCCGATTAGCAACCGCAGCTTCAGCGCGGGTACCTTCTTCACCGGCTCGTTCCCGACTGACCGCGGCGCGTCGGGAAGCGTCGTCGTCACGACGGGTGTACTACGGGCCCCGTGAGCTGGACCGCGACGACAGACGCCACCCCACCGTGGGTCGTTACTCCGGCTCTGCCTGCGCCATCTCCGCCTCCACCGACGCCCCAGCCGCAGCCACGACCGCCGGCGGTCGTTCGCTGCGTCGTGCCGAACATAAAGGGGAAGACGATTGTGCAGGCCCGCCGGCTGCTCTCGTCCAAACGGTGTGCGCTCGGGCGAGTCACCCGCATCTACTTGGCGAAGGTCAAGAAGGGCAAGATCGTCAGACAGAGCCGGCGGCCCGGCGCCCGGCTGCCGCGCGGCACCCGCGTCAACGTCGTGGTCAGCCGCGGACGCCGACGCTAGCCGCGCAGTAGAACCCGCGGCCGAACGGCGATACCCTCAGGCAAATGCGGGGTCTCGGGGCCGCCGTCGCCACCCTCGCGCTGCTCGCCTTTCCGGGTGCGGTGACGCCGTCCTACGCCGCGCAGTCCTCCGCGTACGCACCCGGTGAGCTTCTTGTTCGCTTCGCAGGCTCGACCACTGCCTCGGCCCGCGCCGACGTCCTCGCCGACCACGATGCGACCGTCGTCGAGCGCCTCCCGCTGAGCGGCCTTGTGCGCGTACGACTCGGACCCGGCACGTCCGTCCCAGCGGCCGAGAAAGCGCTCGAGCGGCGGCCCGAAGTTCGGTACGCGCAGCCCAACCACCTGTATCGGATCGCCGCGACTCCCAACGATCCCAGCTTCCCCAGCCTCTGGGGAATGACCAATATCCAGGCACCGGGCGCGTGGGACTTCACCACTGGCAGTGACGCGGTCACAGTCGCCGTCGTGGACACAGGCATCGCCTACACCCATCCCGACCTCCAGCCGAACATCTGGCTGAACGACGACCCCGTGGACGGCGTCGACAACGACGCGAACGGGAGGGTGGACGACGTTCGCGGGTGGGATTTTGCCTTCAACGACAACGATCCGGCGGACGACAACGACGACGGGCACGGCACGCATGTCGCCGGCACGATCGGCGCACGGGGCAACAACGGCCTGGGGGTGACGGGCGTCAACTGGAAGGTGAAGCTGATGGCGCTCAAGGCCGCCGACGCTAACGGCGACCTCGAGGAAGCCTGGATCGTGCAGGCGTTCCAGTACGCCTGCGCCAACGGCGCGAGGGTGATCAACGGCAGCTTCGGCGGTCCCGATTTCCCGCAGGCCATGCTCGACGCGATCAACGTCTGCCCTGGTGCCCTCTTCGTGTTCGCCGCCGGGAATAACGGCACGAACAACGACTTCGTTCCCGCTTATCCCTGCAACCTCTCACCGGCCAACGTCGTCTGCGTGGCGGCGAGCGACTCGACGGACGACCTTGCGGGGTTCTCGAACTACGGAGCCAACACCGTTGATCTCGTCGCGCCCGGCGTCGACATCCTCAGCACCGTCCCAGGTAGCTACGAGACCCTCAGCGGCACGTCGATGGCCGCTCCCCATGTCGCGGGAGTCGCCGCCCTGATCCTGTCCCTGAATCCGTTCGCCTCATCGGCTGCGGCGCGTCAAGCGGTCCTCTCCGGCGCCGACGTGAAGCCTGGTCTGGCCGGTTTGGTCGCCACGGGTGGCCGCCTCAACGCCTGGAGGCCGCTCCCGCCGGTCGGCCTCACGGCCGGCGCTGCGACTGCCCGAAACGTCTGGACGAACAACGCCACGGTCAGCCCCTTCTGGAGCGGCGCCACCGACCCAGCCGGAATCGACGGCTACTCGTTCTCCTGGTCGCCGGACAGCACCTTCGTGCCCGACGAGATCAAGGACGGAGAGGAGAACGTCACGTCGACAACTTCGGTCCTCCCGGACGGCTCGCAGTGGTTCCACGTTCGTGCCGTCGACGGCCTCGGCAGCTGGGGAGCACCCGTGCATGTCGGGCCTTTCCTGATCGACACCTTCCCGCCCGCCAGGCCGACGCTCTCCAGCTCGTCGCATCGAGCCGGCCGCGCGTCCGCCGATCGCACGGTCGACGTCAACTGGATCACGCTCGGCGACTCGCTGAGTGGCCTCGACGGCTTCTCCTTCGCCTGGGGACGCCGCTCGCCAGTTCCGGTCGACTCAACGAAGGATGTGGAGGAGAGCGCCGTGCGAACGACGAGCCGCCGCCTCGCGCCCGGCCGCTGGTGGTTCGCGATCAGGGCCCGCGACAACGCCGGCAACTGGAGCGGTCCGGTCAGGCTCGGGCCGTTCGTGATCACCGCCCGCCCGCCCGTCTGCACGGTGCCGCGTCTCCGCGGGCTGACGATGATCGGCGCCAAGCGGGCGCTGGTCAAGAAGGGATGCAGGCTCGGTCGGATCTCGCGGACCTACTCGAGGCGAGTGCGCCGCGGTCGGATCGTCGCCCAACGTCCCAGGCCGGGTCTGCGGCTGCGTCGCGGCGCCAAAGTGGCTGTGGTGCTCAGCCGCGGCCGCCGCAGGCGCTAAAGCAGGCGGTTAGCGCGGTGTGGTAGAAAACCGCGGCGCCGAGGGACCCTCGGCGCGTCTTCTGGGAGACACCTGCTCTGGACTTTTTCGCTGACAACCCTGTTCTGATCGCCCTTGTCTGCTCAGGCGTGGCGATCGCATTCGGGATCGGTCTGACCGTCTGGCTGCTGGGCCTCCCCGCCGGCAGCGAGCGGATGCAGGCGATCGCCCACGCCGTTCAGGAGGGGGCGTCCGCCTACCTGCGCCGGCAGTACACGACGATCGCGGCGGTTGCCGTCGTGCTCTTCCTCGTCATCGGCTTCTGGAACGACCTCGGTTGGTTCACGGCCTTCGGCTTCCTGATCGGCGCGGTGTTGTCCGCGGCCGCCGGCTTCATCGGCATGAACGTCGCGGTCAGGGCGAACGTACGCACCGCGGAGGCGGCGAAGCGCGGCGTGGCGCCGGCGCTCCGGGTCGCCTTCTCGGCCGGATCGGTCACGGGCCTCCTCGTTGTCGGCCTCGGGCTCCTCGGCGTCGCCGGCTACTACGGGATCCTCACGTCCGGCTTCGACCAGACGACGAAGGAGGCAACCGAGCATCTGGTCGGCCTAGCCTTCGGCGGTTCCCTGATCTCCGTCTTCGCGCGGCTTGGCGGCGGCATCTACACGAAGGCTGCGGACGTCGGCGCCGACCTCGTCGGCAAGGTCGAGGCCGGCATCCCCGAGGACGACCCGCGCAACCCTGCTGTGATCGCCGACAACGTCGGCGACAACGTCGGCGACTGCGCCGGAATGGCGGCAGACCTGTTCGAGACGTACGCCGTCACCCTCGTCGCCGTGATGTTCCTCGGCGCCGTGAGGTTCCCGGAGACCGACATCGTCGAGGACCCGCTCGTGATCGGTGCCGTCGCGATCCTCGCCTCGGTCGTCGGGACGTTCTTCGCCCGCGTTGGGCGCGGCGGGTCGATCATGGGCGCGCTCTACAAGGCCGTCGCGGTGGCGACGATTCTCTCGGCGCTGCTGTTCATCCCGGTGACGGCGTCCTTCGACAGCGACCGCTTTCCGTTCTGGAACCTCTACAGCTGCACGCTGATCGGCCTGGGCGTGACGTTCCTGCTCGTCGCGATCACCGAGTTCTACACCGGCACCCGCTGGCGTCCGGTCAAGGGGATCTCACGCGCCTCGTTGACGGGCCACGCGACCAACATCATCGAGGGGCTGGCGATCGGGATGCAGGCGACGGCCGCGCCGGTCATCGTGATCGCCGCTGCGATCATCGCCGCTTACGAGATCGAGGGTCTGTTCGGCATCGGCGTGGCCGTCATGGCGCAGCTAGCGATGACGGGGCTGATCGTCGCGCTCGACGCCTACGGCCCCGTCACCGACAACGCCGGCGGGATCGCGGAGATGGCAGACCTGGACGAGTCGGTCCGCGCGGTAACGGACCCGCTCGACGCCGTCGGCAACACCACCAAGGCGGTCACGAAGGGCTATGCAATCGGCTCGGCCGGCCTCGCCGCGCTCATCCTCTTCGACGGCTTCACCACGGAGCTCTCCGAGGAGGGGCTGACCACCACGTTCCTCCTCAACGACGCCTGGGTGATCGCCGGTCTCTTCATCGGCGGCCTGATGCCCTTCCTCTTCGCCTCGCTGGCGATGACCGCCGTCGGCAAGGCCGGCGGCGAGGTGGTCGAGGAAGTGCGCCGCCAGTTCCGGGAGAACCCGGGGATCATGGAAGGCACCTCACGGCCG
>JBKPFE010000320.1:0-3926 GCA_046728705.1 Actinomycetota bacterium | reverse complement strand
CGCACGACGATCGCGCCTTCCCGCGCCGCCGCCAGCCGGTCGCCGTCGCCGGCGACGAGCGAGAGAAAGTGCCGACACTCGAGTCGGAGCGGCTCGTCATTCGGGATCTTCGGGATGTAGATGTCACCGGTCCGCGTTCGCCACTCGCCGTAGCTCTCGGCCCGCTGCTCGGTGCCCTTGTCGTAGACGGTCACCTTGCGCTCCAGCTCCATGTCGTCGAAGACGGCCATCTTGTGCCGCCCGACGACGGTCATCTCCCGCTTCTTGTGCGGATCGAGCCACGACAGGTGCATGTGCGCGACGATTCCCGACGGGAAGCGGAGGTAGCAGAAGACGACGTCTTCGACGCCCTCGTTGTGGAACGACTCGCCGCGTGCCCACAGCTCCGTCGGCTCCTCGCCGACGAGGTGCAGGATGACCGAGAGGTCGTGGGCGCCGAGCGACCAGAGCGCGTTCTCGTCCTTGCGGATCTGCCCGAGGTTCTGCCGGTTCCCGTAGAGGTAGAGGATCTCGCCGAGCTCGCCGGCCTCGATCAGCTCGCTGAGCTTGGCGACGGCAGGGTGGTAGAGCAGAAGGTGGCCGGGGAGGAGGACGAGCTCCCGCTCCTCGGCGAGCGCGACGAGCTCATCAGCTTCTGTGCCGCTCAGCGCCGGCGGCTTCTCAACGAAGACGTGCTTGCCGGCGGACAACGCCCGGCGGGCGAGCTCGTGGTGCGTCGTGACCGGCGTGGCGATCACGATCGCCTGCACGGAGCCGTCGTCGAGCAGGTCGTCGAAGCGGGCGGTCGTCTGGGTGTCCGGGTACCGCCCGCCGTATCGGTCCAGTAACTCCGGTGACAAGTCGCAGAGCCACGCGAGGTCGGCCAGGTCGTCGAAGTTGCGCGCGAGGTTCGGGCCCCAGTACCCGAGCCCCGCAACGCCCACTCTGATCACAGCGTCCAGACCTTGTCATTGCGGCGGCCGTCGGCGCCCGTGGCGTTGCGGAGGTCGACCACGACGTGGGCCTTGTCGACCAGGTCTGCGTAGTCGATCTGCGAGTGGGCGGTCACGATCACGACGCAGTCGTATGCACCTGGGTCGAGCTCCACCGACTCGAGCCCGTGGTCGGCCAGCGCGGGCACGAACGGATCGTGATAGGCAAGCTCGGCTCCGGCGGCGCGCAGCAGCTCGATCAGCTTGAGCGCGGGCGACTCGCGTGTGTCGCCGATGTCGGACTTGTAAGCCACGCCGAGCACGAGCACCTTCGAGCCGCTGAGCGAGCGCTGGCGGCCGTGGTTCAGCGCCTGCGAGATGAGCGATCGGCAGTAGTACGGCATGTTCTCGTTGACCTTGCCGGCGAGCTCGATGAACTCGGTGTAGAAGTCGTACTCGCGCGCCTTCCAGGTCAGGTAGAAGGGGTCGATCGGGATGCAGTGCCCACCCAGGCCTGGGCCGGGTCGGAAGCTCATGAAGCCGAACGGCTTGGTGGCAGCGGCCTCGATCACCTCCCAGACGTCGATGTTCATCCGTTCGCAGAGCTGCGCCAGCTCGTTCACGAGCGCGATGTTCACGCTGCGGAAGATGTTCTCGAGGAGCTTCGTCAGCTCTGCCGCCTCGGGAGTGGAGACGCGGTGGACGGCGTCGACGGCTCCGTCGTAGAGCTGCGCGGCGCGCTCCGTGCAGGCTGGCGTAATTCCGCCGACGACCTTGGGCACGTTCTTGGTCGTCCAGGTCTCGTTCCCGGGATCGACGCGTTCGGGTGAGAAGGCGAGGTGGAAGTCTCGGCCCGCTTTGAGACCGGTGCGTTCGAGGATCGGCAGGACGACCTCGCGCGTCGTGCGGGGATAGGTGGTCGACTCGAGGATGACCAGGTGACCGGTGCGCAGCCGCGCGCCGATCTGCTCGACGGCGTCGATCAGGATCGAGAGATCGGGCTCCCGCTGCTTCGACAGCGGCGTCGGAAGCGCGACCAGGATCGCGTCGGCGTTCCGCAGCTCGTTGTACTCGGTCGTGGCCCGGATGCGGCCCTCGTGCACGAGTGGCGCGAGCTCGGCCGAGGGGATATCGGTGATGTGGCTCTCGCCGCGGTTGAGCGCGGCGACCAGGTCGGCTGAGACCTCGATCAGGAGCACCGACCGCCCGGCGGCGGCGAGCGTGTGTGCGAGCGGGAGGCCGACGTAGCCGGCGCCGACGACAGCCGCATCCCAGGTCTTGGTTTCCCGGTCCTGGTCGGCCTGTGGTTGGAGTGTCTCTTCGAGCATGGCGCTACAGGCTAATCAGTACGCCTGCGATTCGGTCTGCCGCGTGTCCGTCGCCGTATAGCTTCGGCCGGTCTTCCGGCATTCGCGCAGCGGCGGCTGCTGCTGCGATCGCGTCGGGATCATCGTCGACGAGGACGTTCGCCCCCACCTCGACGGTGTCCTTCCACTCGGTCGACGGGCGTAGAGTCACGCACGGGACGCCGTACCAGTACGCCTCCTTCTGGAGGCCGCCCGAATCGGTGAGGATCACCCGTGCCTGCGACGCGAGCGCGGCGAAGTCGAGATACCCGAGCGGCTGGATCATTCGGACGTGTCCAGGGGCCTGGCCCCGGGACCTGGCCACAGTGGCCGTGCGGGGGTGGGCCGGGAAGATCACTGGACCCTCGATTTGACCCAGGCCGTCGAGGATCCGGCCCAACCGCTCGAGCTGCACGTTCGCTTCACGGTGGACGGTCGCGATTGCGTAGCCACCCGGCTCCAGTTCCAGACCGGCAAGGATCGGCGATCGCTTGCGCGCGATCGGTGCCAGCTTGAAGTTGGCATCGGCCATGACGTCGCCCACGACCTCCGCTCGACCGGTCACGCCTTCCTCGCGAAGGATCCGGCGAGATCGTTCGTCGGGACAGAGCAGCAGCGAGGCGATTCGGTCGACCTCGATCCGGTTGTGCTCCTCCGGCATCGTGAGATCGCCGCTTCGCAGCCCCGCCTCCACATGCGCAACCGGTGTGCCCCCGGCGGCTCTGGCTCCCGCGAGCGTCGAGTTCGTGTCGCCGTAGACGAGCACCCAGTCGGGGCGTTCAGTACTGACGACCCCCGCGACTTTCGTCTGCATCCGGTCGACGTCGGGTGTCTTCAGGTCGAGCCTGTATGCCGGCAGCGGCAGCTCGAGCTCGTCGAAGAAGACCTGGGAGAGCTCGCGATCGTAGTGCTGGCCCGTGTGCACCACGACCTCGTCGATCCCGCGGTCGCGAAGGGCGACGGACAGCGGGCCCGACTTGATGAACTGCGGTCGGTTTCCGACGACGGACAGGACTTTCACGGCCGGGAGCCTATGCGGGCGCAGGCTTCCCGCCGCCGCTCGATCAACTCTCACAGCACCCTGTAGACTCGCGCCGTGCCCGAGGCGCGGCTCGAGGACTCTGGCTCAGGCCTCGCACCCGCCGCCGCCGGCTGGTTCGTCGTGAACGTGCGGGACGCCGAGTGGTGGACGTCGGAGACGTTCGGCTCGGCGTGCTGCTTCGAGAGCAGGGAGTTCTACTTCCCGCAGCTCGGCATCAACCTCAGTGCCCTGCAGCCGGGCGAGCCGAACGCTCTCTACCACTCCGAGTCGCAGCAGGAGGCGTTCCTCGTGCTGTCCGGGGAGTGCAGACTGCTCGTCGAGGGTGAGGAGCGGCTCCTCCGGCCGTGGGACTTCTTCCACAGTCCCGCCGGGACCGAGCACATCTTCGTGGGCGCCGGCGACGGGCCGTGCGTGATCCTGATGGCCGGTGCGCGGACGGAGGACGAGCTGCTGCACTACCCGGTGTCGGAGCTCGCGGAGCGCTACGGCGCGAGCGCGGAGGAGGAGACGCCCGACTTCAAGCAGGCGTACGCGCGGTTCGAGCCCTCACAGCGGGAGCGGCCCTCGTACTGGGACCACCTCCCCTGGGCCTAGCTAGGCATTTCGCTCGGCGCTCTTAGGGTGCGA
>JBKPFE010000165.1:0-5210 GCA_046728705.1 Actinomycetota bacterium | reverse complement strand
CGGGACGCTGAAGGGGATGCCCGCATCCCTGATCTTGCGTTTCGCCCGCGAAAGCCGCCGTTTCATCGTTTCCTGGGGAACGAGGAAGGCGCGCGCGATCTCTTCCGTGGTCAGACCGCCGAGCGCGCGCAGGGTCAGGGCGACCTGGGCCTCGAGCCCGAGTGCCGGATGGCAGCAGGTGAAGATCAGCTCCAGCCGCTCGTCGGGAAAGCTCCTCTCCTCCGTCTCGTCCTCCACGGCCTCGGGTACGTCGAGCAGGCGTGTCTTCTCGGCGAGCGCGCGCTCCCGGCGGAGGCGGTCGATCGCGCGGTTGCGGGCGGTGATCGTCAGCCAGGCGCCGGGGTTGGGCGGCGTGCCGTCCCGGGGCCAGCGTTGGGCCGCGATTGCGAACGCCTCCTGCGCGGCTTCCTCGGCGAGATCGAAGTCGCCGAGGAAGCCGACCAGGCTGGCGAGGACGCGGCCCCACTCGTCGCGAAAGACCTGCTCGAGCAGCGCGCCTACCTCTCCAGCAACGGGCGCACCTCGATCGCGCCACCCATTCGCGCGGCCGGGATCCGCGCGGCGATCTCGAGCGCCGCGTCGAGATCGTCGGCCTCGACGAGGTAGTAGCCGCCGAGGTGCTCCTTCGCGTCCACGAACGGACCATCGGTGAGAAGCGTCTCTCCGTCCTGGACGCGCACCGTGGTCGCGGTCTCGACCGGCTGCAGCTGTTCGCCGCCGATGACGCCGGGAGACTGCCGGACGGCGAGGTACTCGCCGATGATCGCCTCCTGCTCGTGCGCGGAAAGCCGCGTGAACTCAGCCGTCGCGGCGCCCGAGTAGATCTGAAGCAGGTACTTCATGCTGTCCTCCTTGCGAGCGAGTTCGTTCTCGTCCTACGACGAACGTACACCGCGAGAGGGGACAACCCCGCCGGCGATCTCAAGGAGGAGGTCGGCGGTTCGAGTCCGCCAGAGGGCTCTGCAAAAGCGTCGGAAATCGGCGCTTTCTCGTTCAGACCGACTTGCTCCGCGTCGAACGTGCGGTAGGTATGGAGCCGTTTACGCCGAGCGAGCAGCTAGTGGCCGGCGGCCCGAAGCCTTCGCGCGCAAACTACGCGAGGTGCTCGACGACGACATGCAGGCTCACCCATAGGCCTGTGCGCGAGCCTGTCTTCAACGAGATACTGCAGCTCGGGATCGCCGTGCGCGATCTCGCGGCGACGATGCGGAGGTACGTCGACGACTACGGGATCGGCCCGTGGCAGGTTTACGAGTTCAACGCCGGCAAAGCGGAGGATTTCCGCGAGTACGGTCAGCCGGTCGAGCGCTCCCGGCGCCTTGCCGTCGCCACGGTCGGCCAGGTGCAGTGGGAGCTGATCGAGCCGCTTGACGACGTGGGCGTCTACGCGCGTTTTCTCGCCGAGAAGGGCGAGGGCGTCCACCATGTCGCCGTCCCCACTCCAGACTTCGACGAGACCGTTGCGCAGGCCGACCGGGGGAACGGCGTGATCCTCAGCCGGGAGTTCGGCGGCGCCAGGGTCGCGTACCTGGGAACGGACCGCGATCTCGGGGGGTCATCGAGATCTTCAGCGGCACCGGGGCCGACCGCCCGCAGCCGGACGAGAGCGGCTCCTGACGCCCGGACCAATGACGGATGAGGTAAAACGGGATCGAGGAGGGCTCATGCAGCCTCGCGTTCTGTTGGACGGCCTGGCGATGCCCGAGTCGCCTCGCTGGCACGAGGGCCGCCTGTGGTTCTCGAACTGGGGAACGAGGCAGATCGTCGCAGTCGACCTGGACGGCAACGGCGAGGTCGTCGGGGAAGGCCCCGACGGGCTCGGTTGGGCGACAAACTGGCTTCCAGACGGACGCCTGCTCGTCACGGGCCCCGAGTTGATCCGGGTCGAGCCCGACGGGTCGCGCGTCCGGCACGCCGATCTCAGCCACATCTCGCCGCTCGGCTGGAGCGAGATCACCGTCGACGGCCGCGGCAACGTCTACGTCAACACGATCAACTTCGACTTCGCCGAGTTCGACGAGGTGCTCACCAGCGGGAAAGCACCCGGCAAGATCGCGCTCGTCACGCCGGACGGCCAGGGCCGCGAGGTGGCGAACGAGCTCGCCTTCCCGAACGGCATGGTCATCGCCCCGGACAACAAGACGCTAATCGTCGCCGAGTCCTTCGCCGCCCGGCTCACCGCCTTCGACATCGCCGACGACGGCAGCTTGTCGAACCGCCGGGTCTGGGCCGACAGCGTGGGCCCGGACGGCATCTGCCTCGACGCGGACGGGTGCATCTGGGCCTCGAGCGCGAACATGGCCAACGACTGCGCCCGCATCCGCGAGGGCCGTGAAGTGCTCGAGCGGATCGATCTCGGCCGGCCCTGCTTCGCGGCCATGCTCGGCGGCCCCGACCGCCGGACGCTGTTCATGCTCACCGCGGACTGGCGCGGCACCGAGGCAGTCGCGGACGTGATCGAGGCGAGAACGGGACAGGTGCTAGTCGTCGACGCGCCCGCGCCAGGCGTCGGCTGGCCGTAACCGCTCGACGCCGGTTATTCGTTTCGGGTCCGTAACCGACGAGGGATCGACCGTGCATCGAAACGATTTTGTAACTAGTCGATTCACACTTGCTCGCTGCGACCGCCTCCCGGAGCCGCGCTCCGGATCCCGGCCCGGGGATCAGCACCCAGTGCTCCGAGACCATGGCGCGATAGAGCCGGACAAGCGCCGATCCCTGCACGTCGTTTCAGTCCCCATTCGCGTCCGATGTCCTCCCGGGACACGCGGTCGAAGACCTCGAGGCCTGGTTCAAGCTCGTCGCCTGTGAGCTCCTTGGCCAGCCCCTTCATGTACAGGGCTTGCGCGGCGCCGACCGGAACCGATGAATCAAAGATCGCGATCGCGACCTCCGGGCGGGCGGCGTAATTCCGCGAGTGCTTCGAATCGGGCGAGGAGACCCAATGGAAGTTGCGGTAATCCTCGGCCGGCCGCTCGGCGGTGGCCGAGCGCCATGTACCGGTTCGAATCGATGACCGACCTTGCGTGATCGCTGAGCTTGTCCTGGCTCATACCGCTCCTTTCGGTCGGGTAGCTACAGCTACCCTCGGGCGCCGTCCCCGACTACATCTCCACGACGATCCGGGCCTAAGTTCGAGCGATTCGCCACGCAAGCGGTCCGCATCTTCCCGGCGGCGTGCCTAGGAGCCGACCGCGCGGCCGAGCCTGGCGAACGCGTTCGGCAGGCCGACGCGGTGCTCGTCGCGAAGCTCGGCGGTCGGGAAGCCACGCTGGATCATCGTCATCAGGGTCTTCCCGTCCTGTGGCTCGAAGGTGAATTCGGTCTCGAACTCGAAGCTCGATCCGTCGAGCCGGTTTCGGCCGCGTCGAGGAGGAGGCGACGAGGCCGGTCGATCACGCGAAAGACGTCCGTGTGGCGGTAGAGCTCCCCGGGCGAGGGCCCGAAGGTCACCGCCCACACCCCGCCGACGCGGAAGTCGCACTCCGTTTCGACGATCCAGCCGGGGTCGTCCGTCCCGTAGAAGGCCTGCTGGCCGCCAAGCTGGGCGAACGCGTCGAACACCGCCTCGGGTGCGGCGTCGATTACGCGCGCGAATCGCACGTCGTAACTCATCCGGCATCCCGCTTCTCGCCGTAGGAGCCGAACCGGTCGAGCCGGCGCTGCCAGGTGCGCCGGTAGTCGTCGATCCAACTCGTTGCATCCTCGAGCTGGGCAGGGCCGAGCCGACACTCGCAAGCGCGCCCGATCTTCGCCGTGACCACGAGGTCGACCTCTCGAGGATCTCGACGTGCTTCTTGATCCCGTTGAGGGTCAGCCCGAACGGTCCGGTTAGTTCGCCGATCGTCGCCGGTCCGCATCCGAGGCGCTCGAGGATCCCCCGGCGCTCGATCCCGGAGTGGGGCGCGGACGGCCCGTCGGGGGACAAGCGGCTCCCGCTGGTCGTGATCACCCACTCCGAGCCCGACGAGGACCCGGCGAACGACGTCTACTCGTTCGCAACCGGCGGGATCGAGGCCGCGCTCGAGGAAGCTAGGGACCGTGCTGACGGCGGCGACATCGCGATCATGGGAGGACCGAGTGTCGGCGGTCAGTACCTGCGCGCCGGCCTCGTCGACGAGGTCGCCCTCAACGTGGTCCCGGTCCTCCTCGGCGCCCGGCACGCGGCTGTTTGACGACCCCGGCGGCGCGATCGGCATGGAGACGATCGAGGTGATCCGCACCGACGCGGCGACCCACCTCCGGCTGGGGGTGCTCCGCGGTTAGGCCGAGACCCTTGTCGGCAGCTGGAGCACTTCGGCGAGCTCGCGACGATGGAGCGTTTACGGAGCCTAGCGGTCGCAACCGGTGGCAACCGGTTGCAAATCGGGTTGCCGCGAAAACGGCGAAATCAAGCGAAAACCCGTTGCCGTGGGTTGCGACCGGTTGCTGCGGAAACGCCGTTCACCGCCTTCTCATGATTGGCGGCGGCGCTGTTGCCGCCACTGCTGCCCGTGCCGGTGCCGGCAGGTGCGTTCGAACAGCCCGCGACGATCACGGCGAGCATCGCAAGGGCGGCCAGCGGCCGGAATGTTCTACTCATGTGTTCTCCCCGCGTGTGGTGATGGCGTTGACACCGGCTCTATGCCGAGCGTGCTGTTCACTGCTGCATCCTTGGACCGTGCGTAGGGTCGGCGTGCATGGGCGGCAGCCGTAATCGATGACTTCGGGGCGCAGTTCCTGGTGCCAGGATTCGTTGCCGTAGATCCGGCACAGCCCGATGACCGGCGATGCGGTCGACCATGGCGGCGGCTGCCGCGAGACCCGCCGCGATCTGGTCGTGGCCGGGCTGGCCCAACACCACCCCGGTGATAGTCGTCCGCTTGCCGTCGATCCAGCGGATGGCCCGGAAGGCGAAGCAGCCGCCGGCCGCGTCGTCCGAGCCGGTCTTGACGCCGACAAAGCCGTCTTGCCCGAGCAATCTGTTGGTGTTGTGCACGGTGCCGGCGACCGGCAGCGTCGCGCTCGGTGTGGCGACGATGCTCGCGAACGCCAGCACGCGCATGGCCCGATCGACAATGCGCACCTGCTCGGCGGCAGTCGACACGGTTGCGTCGTCGTAGCCGCTCGGGTCGGTGTAGCGGGTGTGGGTCATGCCCAGCGACCGTGCGGTGGCATTCATCCGGGCGACAAACCGGTCCACCGAGCCGGCGTCCCATCGCGCCAGAACC
>JBKPFE010000177.1:0-2047 GCA_046728705.1 Actinomycetota bacterium | reverse complement strand
GCCCAGGGGATCGGCCTCTGCCGGACCGAGCACATGTTCATGGCCGAGGACAGGCTGCCCGTCGTCCGCGAGATGATCATGGCGTCCGACGAGGACGAACGGCGTGCCGCGCTCGACAAGCTGCTGCCGAACCAGCAGGCCGATTTCGAGGGGATCTTCGAGGCGATGGCGGGCCTGCCAGTGACGATCCGCCTGCTCGACCCGCCGCTGCACGAGTTTCTCCCGTCGCTCGAGGAAGCGAAGGACGAGCGCATGCGCTCGCGAATCCGCGCGCTGCAGGAGGCGAACCCGATGCTTGGTACCCGCGGCTGCCGGCTCGGCCTGCAATTTCCGGAGATCTACGAGATGCAGGTGCGGGCGATCATCCGCGCCGCGGCGGCGGTGCACGAGCGAACCGGCGACGCGCCGCTCGTCGAGATCATGCACCCGCTCGTCGCTTTCCAGGAGGAGCTCAGGCGCCTCCGCGCGCTCACGATCGAATCGGCCACGGATGAGGCCGACGTCGAGTACCTCGTCGGGACGATGATCGAGCTCCCGCGGGCCTGTGTCCGTGCCGACGAGATCGCCGAGGAGGCCGACTTCTTCTCCTTCGGAACGAACGACCTGACCCAGACGGCGCTGGGGTTCTCCCGCGACGACGCCGAGGGGAAGTTCCTCACGCACTATCTCCAGGACGGTGTGCTCGAACGCAACCCGTTCGAGACGCTCGACCAGAGTGGGGTGGGGGATCTGATGCGGATCGCGGTCGAGCGCGGCCGGCAGACGAAGCCGAACATCAAGCTCGGGATCTGCGGCGAGCACGGCGGGGAGCCCGCCTCGGTCGCCTTCTGCCACGCGCTCGGCCTCGACTACGTCTCCTGCTCGCCGTACCGTGTGCCACTCGCGCGCTTGGCGGCGGCGCAGGCGGCGCTGTCAGAGGCCGGCGTCGCGGCGGTCTCGGTCGGCGGCTAAACGAAGCGGGCCTGTAACGGGTGCGTAAGAAGTCGGACCGGCTCTAGACGTACACCTGCACGCGCCAGTACGCGACGGCGATGCTGAGCAGGCCGACCGCGAGCAGGCCGACGATGCCGACCAGGCCGGGCCGTCCGTACACGGCGTGCGCCCGCCCGAAGCGCGAGAGAGCGAGCATTCCAACGGCTCCTCCGACGAGGCCGCCGAGGTGGCCTCCGATCGAAATCCCCGGAACGGCGAAGGTGAAGACGAGGTTGATCGCGATGATCCCGAGCGCTGCGCCGCCGAACACATGAGTGCCCTGGCGCTCGAGCACGACCGCCGCGCCCAGAATCCCGAACAGAGCGCCGGACGCTCCGACCGTCGGGGTGTCCGGCGTGAACAGCAGCGCCCCGGCCGAGCCCGCGAGTCCGGAGACGAGGTAGAGGAGAAGGTAGCGGCCGCGGCCGAGCACCTCTTCCACCGCCGAGCCGAACCACCAGAGCGCGAGCATGTTCAGGCCGAGGTGGAACGGCCCGCCGTGCAGGAATGTCGCCGTGAGGAGCCGCCACCAGTCCCCGTCGGCGACGAAGGGGCCGTAGAGGACGCCTTTGGTGTAAATCTCGTTGCCTGTGCCGTCGAGCCGGCCGCCGGCGGCGAGCTCGAGCAGGTAGACAGCGACGTTGATCGCGATCAGGATCTTCGTGACGATCGCGCCGGTGCCCTCGAAGCTTGCGCGCCGAATCCCCTGCGTGACGCGTTGCGCGCCCTGCGCGTGTCCGGAGTGCTCCGGGCAGCGGATTCCGACCGGCGCGAAGTACATGCACTCGGTGCAGATCGGCCGCCCGCACTCGGAGCACGTGACCATCGTCTCCCGGTCGGGATGGCGGTAGCAGTACATGGTCTCGGCCACGGAGAAGTAGCGTAGTTCCGGCATGCGGGTCCATGTGGCGTTCACGCCCGACGAGGTGCTGGAGGCGCCCGTCGCGGTGGTCGTCGACGTGCTGCGGGCGACATCGACGATCGCTCAGGCACTGGCGAGCGGCTATCGGCGGGTGTACTGCTGCCGCGAGGTCGAGGACGCTCTGGCGCTGCGGGAGAAGCTGGGGGAGGGGCT
>JBKPFE010000073.1:0-6160 GCA_046728705.1 Actinomycetota bacterium | reverse complement strand
ACGCCTGCGAGAACACGCCACCCCGAGCTCGCAAGCTCAACCGCGCTCGCCTGCCCGATCCCAGACGAGGCGCCCGTCACGAGCGCGGTGCGCGTGCGCATCAGTCCAGCAGCCAGGCGGCGATCTTGGCGCGCTGCACCCTCGGGTAGCCGCCGTACGCCTGGATCCACAACGCCCGCTTGTAGTACTCGTGGAGCACGTGCTCCCAGGTGAAGCCGATGCCGCCGTGCACCTGGATCGAGCGCTCGCAGGCGGCGACCGCTGCATCCCCCGCATACGCCTTCGCCGCCGCCACCGCGATCGGCGCCTGCTCGTCGTCCTCGGCCACGCACCACGCCGCCCAGTACGCGAGTGAGCGCGCGAGCTCGGTCTCGACGAAGGTGTCGGCGAGCTGGTGCGAGACGGCCTGGTAGACGCCGATCTTGCGGCCGAACTGCTCGCGGTTCTGCGCGTGCTCGATGCCGAGCTCGAGCGCCTTCTTCCCGATCCCGACCGCCTCGAGCGCGAGGATCGCCAGCCGCTCGTGCTCGGGTCGGTCCTCGTCGAACAGCGACTCGCCGACGTTCGCCCGCCCCGCCTCCTCGAAGAGGACGGCCTGGTCGACGAAGCTCAGCTCGGCGGCGGCGATCTCCTCCCGGCTCCAGCCGCCGTTCATGAGCGCGTCCCGCGCCTCGCGGCGAAGCAGCTCCTGCTCTTCGGTGAAGGCGAACTGCATCAACTTAGCGGCCCCTAGGTAGGCCGAGCACCCGCTCGGCGATGATGTTGCGCAGGATCTCGGAGGTCCCCGCCTCGATCGTGTTGCCGCGGCTCCGAAGCTGCTGGTGTCGCCAGTACCCGTCGTCGTGGCCCTCGAGGATCTCCATCGCCAGCTTGGTCAGGCGCTGATTCTGTTCCGACCAGTGCAGCTTCGAGACCGAGCCCTCCGGGCCGGGGATCCCGGTCTGCATCAGCGTCGTCAGCGACCGGTAGTTCGTCAGCTTCAGCGCTTGGAGCTCGATCCACTCCTGCGCGACCCGGTCGCGGATGATCGGGTCGTCGGCGCCCCGCTGCTTGGTCAGGGCGACGAGCTTCTGCACCTGAGCCTCGAGCGCGCCGCCGAGCGCGAACCCGAGCGTACCGCGCTCGTGGAGGAGGGTCGTCATCGCCACCTGCCAGCCCCCGCCGATCTCGCCGAGCAGGTTCTCCTTGGGCACCTCGACGTCGGAGAGGAAGATCTCATTGAACTCCGCCTCGCCGGTGATCTGGCGGAGCGGGCGCACCTCGACGCCGGGCGCCTTCATGTCGACGATGAGATAGGTCAGACCCTCGTGGCGCTTCGTGTCAGGATCGCTGCGGCCGACCAGGATGCAGTGGTCGGCGATGTGCGCGAACGACGACCAGACCTTCTGGCCGCTGACTACGAACGAGCCGTTCTGGTCTTGAATCGAGGTCCTGACCGCCGACAGATCGGAGCCGGCTCCGGGCTCAGAGAAGCCCTGGCACCAGATCTCCTCCGCCGAGAGGATCTTCGGCAGGTAGCGGCGCTTCTGCTCCTCGGTGCCGTGCGCCATGATCGTCGGGCCGGCCATGCCGAGCCCGATCACGCCCATGTGCTGGGGCGCTTCCGCCCGTGCGAACTCCTCGAGCACGATCGCCTGGTGGCTGTACGGCGCGCCGCGGCCGCCGTACTCCTCGGGCCAGGTCAAGCCGGCGTAGCCCGCTTCGTACATCCTCCGGCTCCACTCCCGCGAGTCGCCGGGGGGCAGGTTCTCCTGGAGCCACGCGCGGACCTTGGCGCGAAAAGCGGCCTCGTCAGGGCTGTCCCGCAGGTCCACGACGCTTAGCCTATACCGGGTGCTACCGGCGGTAACCAGCGACTTCGCCCAGGTTGTGCGGGACGTGATCGATCCCGCGGTCGAGGAGTGCGAGCGCAATCCGCCCAAGCTCGGGGCCAATGGGCAAATCGAGTTCGATCCCGCCTACCACCGCGCCGGGCATGCGGTATGGGCTTCGGGCATCGTCGGCGCGGGTCCAGTCGAACAGGCATCGCTCTTCCATCTCCTCGCCCAGGCCGGAGAGGGCGGGCACGCGTGCCCGGTCGTCTGCACCGCCGGGCTCGTCCGCGCGCTTCGGACGAATGCCTCCGACGAGTTGCGCGAGCGTTTCCTCCCGCCGCTGCTGAAGACCGACTACGACCGGGCGCAGCGCGGCGCGCAGTTCTTGACCGAACGCCACGGTGGCTCCGACGTCGGCGCGAACCGCGTCGAGGCGGTGCCGGACGGCGAAGTGTGGCGGCTCCACGGCGAGAAGTGGTTCTGCTCGGTGGCGGACGCGGATCAGTTCGTGGTGACCGCGAGACCGCGCGGCGCGCCGGCGGGGACGCGCGGAATCGGCTGCTTCCTGGTTCCGCGCGAGGGCGGCGGCTTCCGGATCCGCCGGCTGAAGGACAAGCTCGGGACGCGCGCGCTCGCGACCGGCGAGATCGAGTTCGACGGAGCGGTGGCATATCCGCTCGGCCCGCTCGAGCATGGCTTCCGGACCGCCGTCAACGTGCTGAACACGTCCCGGTGGCTGAACGCCGTCGGCTCGTCCGGGCTGATGCGTCGAGCCCAGCGCGTGGCCGCGGAGTTTGCCCAGGAGCGTGAGGCGTTCGGCCGCGTGATCTTGGACTTTCCGCTCGTGCGCGAGAACCTGGCGGTGATGAAGGCGGAGACGGACGCCGCGCTCGCATCGACGACCGAGCTCACCGAGCTCGTCGAGCGAATCGACCGCGGGGAGGCGAGCGACGAGGACGTCGCGTGGCATCGCCTGCTCGTGAACGCGAACAAGTTCGTCACGTCGATCGCCGCCACCAAGGTGGTGCGACGTGCTATCGAGACCCTCGGCGGCAACGGAACGATCGAGGACTTCTCGCCGCTGCCGCGTCTCTACCGGGACGCGATCGTCTTCGAGAGCTGGGAGGGGACGCACAACGTCCTCTGCGCGCAGGTGCTCCGCGACCTCGAGAGGATGGACGCGGTCGAGCTGGCCGCCGAGCGGGCGGGCGCGTCCGAGGAGCTGGCCGACCGGCTGCGCCGCTCGGTCGCCGATCCGTCGTCCGGCGCGCTTTATTTCCGCCGGCAGCTCGACGAGCTCGTCCGGGCCCTCCAGGTGAAGGTGCTTCGCCGAACCGAGCCGCACAGCGCCGAGCTGATCGAACGACGGCATCTCGTCCCAGGTTGGAGTCCCGAGGCCGACCCCGGCTATCCCGACCTGGTCGACCAGCTAGTGGCCTAGTCGATATCGGCGCGTCGATAGCGCCAGGTCGCGGCCAGCCAGGCTGCGACCGCGATCGCCGGGAGGACGACGAACGCGGTGGCTGCCGAGCCGGCCTCGAGCTGAACATCGATCTCCGGCGCCAGGCCGAGGACGGACGACGCCCAGCCGATCACGGTGTAGCGGGCCGTGCCCTCGGCCGAGTAGGCGACGGCGTTCTCCCAGATCAGGACGAACGCAAGACCCCACCAGACCGCGCGCCGAAACCAAATGCCCGCCAGGACGAACATGCCCGCATACGCGAGCGAGGCGAGTGACGTGGCGAGCAGCGTCGGCCAGGCCACATCGGGGGCGCCCGCGACGAGGGTGGACGCGGTGAGCGGCAGCGCGGTCAGTGGCACGACGATGCTGACGGTCGCGAGCACGGCAGCCGCGGGGAGCTGCCACCGCGACACGGGCTTCAGCCACAGGTAGACGAGTAGCTTGTCCTCCACGAGGTCGCCGATCGCCGAGGTGCCGAGCCAGAGCGTTGCGAGGGGGACCAGGATCCCGAGGCCGTAGGCGGCGACGTGATCCGCGGCAGCCTGAGAGGGGTTGGCGTCCCAGCGGGCGAACAGCCCGAGCAGGATGGCGACGGCGGCGAGCGCGCCGATTCCGAGCAAGCGTGCGACCGTGATCTGCGTACGCAGCAGCAGCCGGTAAAGCGCGAGGACTGAGACAAGCGTGCCCGGGCGGGCCGGGATCACATCGGCCATGCTCACAAGCCAACCTCGGCTTGCTTAAGAGGGCCGGCTTCGACGGCCCGGCTGACATTCGGAAGAACCTCGAAGAAGGGGGCCCGCGGGGGAACGCTGGTTTCCCCCGCGATAGCGAGCCGAAGGCGAGCGATAGTCATCGCTGCACCACGTAGCGGAACACGCCCTCGAGGTCGGCATCGAGCGGATGCACCTCGTAGAGGTGTGCAGCGCGGTCACGCGCAACGGGCGCGAGTGCATGGGCCAGCGCCTTGGCGTCGGTCGTGTCGAGCTCGAGCACCTCGTCTCCGTCGAGCCGCACACCGACGGCAGTCCCGGCCTCGAGCAGCGCGCCGGCGAGCTCGCGCGGCCGGTCGGTGCGGACCCGAATCCGCATCGGCCGGTCGTCCATCAGCGCGCGCAGCTCGCGGAAGTCGCCCGCGGCCGCGAGCCGGCCCTGCGACATGACGAGGACTTGCGAGCCCAGCCGCTCGACCTCGTCGAGCACGTGGCTCGACACGATCACGCAGCGCCCCTCGCTTCCAAGCCGGCGGAAGAGGGCGACCATGTCCATTCGCTGACGCGGGTCGAGGCCGGTGAGCGGCTCGTCGAGAACGAGCACGGCCGGATCGTGGACGATCGCCTGTGCGACCTTCACGCGCTGCCGCATTCCCTTCGAGTACGTCGGCAGTCGCCGGGAGTCCGACGGGTCGAGGTGGACCGTCTCGAGCGCTGCGGCCGCTGAGCCGGAGGGATCGGCGAGGCCGTGCAGCCTTGCGGACAGGGCGACGAACTCGCGCGCCGTCAACGGCTCGAAGACGTCTTCCTGCTGGGGTACGAGGCCGATGAGCCGGGTGACGCCGGTGTCCCCGCGAGGATCGCGGCCGAGAACGCGAACCGTCCCCTTGGACGGCCGGGCGAGCCCGCAGAGCATTCGGAACATCGTCGACTTGCCGGCGCCGTTCGGGCCGAGCAGCGCCGTCACTCCGGGCCCGACGTCGAAGCTGACGTCGGAGACGGCCACGAGCGCACCGAACCACTTCGAGACGCTCTCAGCGACGACCCGCGGCTCCACCGTCATCGGAACGCCTCCAGGCGGCGATAGCGCAGCCAGCAGACCAGAGCACCGGCCACGATCGCGGCACCGACCCCGCCTGTGACGACCCACGTCGAGAGCTCCGCGACCGGCTCGGTCTCATCGGGCGTCTCGCCGAAGATCCGGTAGGCGAGGTTTGCCACGACGAAGGGAAAGCTGAACAAGTCGAGCTCGTTCGGCGCGCCGGCGCCGTCGATCGCCGACCGAACGACGATCGCCGGGACGAACAGGAGAAGGATGACCCCGACTGCAGCGGCGGCTCGCCGGGTTGTAAAGCTCGAGACCGCCATCGACAGAGCGGCGTAGAGAAGCGCGGTCGCGAGGCCGGAGGCGAGGATGCGCAACAGGAGCTTCGGGGTCTCCCCGGCGGTCGGCCCGTACCCGGCGAGAACGAAGGCGAGCATCATGAAGAGGAGGGGGCCGACGGTGATCAGGAGCATCACGCCGAAGACGGCGAGCCCTTTGGCCAGTAGGTAGCGGGTGCGGTCGAGCGGCCCGGCAAGATAGAGGCCGAGCATCCCCGAGCGGCGATCCGGGCAAAGCGCCTCGGGCGCGACGAGCGCGGCGAACAGAGCGAGCGCACTCCCGATGAAGAACGTGTACTCGCCGTAGGTAATGAGGTCGTCGACCAGGATGTCGTCGGTGAACACGGTGAAGACGACCGAGAACAGTGCGGGAAGGAACGCGATTACGAGCGTGATTGCGGGCAGCACCTTGTGGCGGCCGCCGCGGCCGAGCCCCAATACGCGCCGCGCGGTGAACTCGGCGAGTGTCAGGATAGGCCGCTCCGGGCGCTCGCGAGGCCCGTCGTAGCTTCGGTAGCCGAGGTCGAAGAGGCGTGCGTCTGGGCCCGTCGTCACGTGTTCGCCCCGAGGTAGACGTCCTCGAGAGTGCGTCCCCGCGGCTCGAGCCGGCGCAGCCCGACCCCCAGCTCGGCGACCGCGTCGCGGACCGTGTCGTTGGCGTCTTCCACTGGGCCCAGGAGGAGCACGCCACCATCCAGGGTCACCTCCAGACCACGACTCGACAGGATCGCCGCGAGCTCGTCGGCCCGCTCGTCCACCTCGACGACGAGCCCTTCCGGGCCTCGGCGGAG
>JBKPFE010000081.1:0-1930 GCA_046728705.1 Actinomycetota bacterium | reverse complement strand
GAACCCTTCGATGTTCGCATACGTGATCAGAAAGCCGACCGAGTTCCAGAAAGTCAGCAGGCGCCGCTTGACGTCGTCGGCCGGCCCGTAGCCGAAGCTGATGTTCTGGCTCGGGACCTGCTCGCTGAAGAGCCAGCGGACGATGTCCGCGCCCATGCGCTCGATCGCCTCGTCGGCGCTGATCGCGTTACCGAGCGACTTGTGCATCTCGCGTCCAGTCTCATCGCGGACGCGCTCGTAGGCGAGCACGCTCCGGTACGGGGAGCTCCCGACGAGCGTGACTGCCATGAACGACATTGAGTAGAACCAGAGGCGGATCTGCTCGCGGCTCTCGGAGACCCAGTCGGCGGGGAACCACTCCTCCCAGTACGAGTGATCCGGCAGATCAGCGCCCGTCAACCCACTCGCGGCACCCGTGGCGTTGCCGCCCGGCTTCCACTCCTGGTTCCGCCAGCCGAGCGTCGAGAAGGGAACGATGCCGGCGTCGAGCCAGGCGTCGCCGACCTCCGGGATGCGCTGGACGTCGCGCCCGCACTGCTCGCAGCGCAACATCACTTCGTCGATCCAGGGCCGGTGCAGCTCCTGCAGCTGATCGAGTCCGCCTGTCGCCCGCTCCTCCAACTCCTCGCGCGACCCGATCACGTTCAGGTGACCGCAGTTGCACGGGTAGAAGGGGAGCGGGAGGCCGAAATAGCGCTTGCGCGAGATGTTCCAGTCGCCCATGTTCCGTAGCCAGTCATCCATTCGCTTCGAGTAGAAGCTCGGCGTCCACTCAACGGTGGCGTTGGCCTCGAATAGGGGCTGCCGGATCTCGTCCGACGAGATGAACCAGTCGTCGACGACGCGAAAGAGGAGCGGCGTCTTGCAGCGCCAGCAGATGGGGTAGCGGTGCCTGATTCGCCCAACATCGACCAGCAATCCCCGCTCGCGCAGCGACTCGATCACCGGCTGCTCGACCTCGTCCGTCGAGAGGCCCGCGAACGGGCGGTAGTCCGGAAGCATTCGGCCTTCTTCATCAATGGGCACGAGCACGGGCAGGTCGTGTACGCGGGAGAGCTCGAAGTCCTCGGTCCCGGCGCCCGGCGCGATGTGGACGACCCCGGTGCCCTCCGTCAATGAGACCCCGTCCCAAGGAATCACCCGATGGACGATCCCTTCCTGCGGCGGCAGATCGTCGAACGGGCCTTCGTACGTAAGGCCGACGAGCTCTTCGCCGCGCACCGACTTCGTGAACTCGTCCTCGCCGGCGAGGTCCCGCACCAGCCAGCCGCCGTCGGCGCGCAGCACGTACTCGGCGTCTGGCTTTACGGCCGCAGCCACGTTCGCCGGCAGCGTCCACGGCGTCGTCGTCCAGACGATCAGCGCCTCGCCTTCGCTCTCCTTGAGGGGGAAGCGGACGTAGAGCGATGGGTGCTCGAGCTCCCGGTAGTTCTCGTCGCCGGCCTGCTCATGGTGAGAGAGTGAAGTTCCGCATCGCGGGCACCAGAGCGTCGAACGGTGTCCCTTGTACAGCCAGCCCCGCTCGTGGACGGTCTTGAGAAACCGCCAGATGTACTCGATGTTCGTGTCGGAGAAGGTGTAGTAGCTGTTCGGCCAGTCCATCCACATGCCGAGACGACGTGACTGCTCCGTGATCAGCTCGGCAAACCGGCTGACGCGCTCCTTGCACCTTTGGGCGAACTCGGCGAGACCATACTGTTCGATCTCACGCTTCGAGTTCAGGCCCAGCGACCGCTCGACCTCGACCTCCACGTGAAGACCCTGGCAATCGAACCCATTCTGGTAGCGCTGGTCGTAGCCGCGAAGGGCCTTGTAGCGCTGGAAGACGTCCTTGAGCGTGCGGCCCCACGCGTGATGGACGCCCATCGGATTGTTGGCCGTGATCGGGCCGTCGATGAAGCTCCACTTGGGCCCGTCGGCGTTCCGCTCC
>JBKPFE010000048.1:0-3331 GCA_046728705.1 Actinomycetota bacterium | reverse complement strand
GCGCGGTACGGGGAGAGCCGGGTCGAATCGCCAAGGCGCTGCGCGGTGAAGCGGTGGACGAGCTCGGCTGCCTTGCGGCTCTTGGCGAAACAGAGTGTGCGAATTCCCCGCTCGACCAGCGCCGCCATCAACCGGGCGGCTTCGCCGAGCGCGCTGGCACGCAGCCCCAGCTCCTCGTCGGTCAGCGGCGGGTTCCACAGAACGATCGTCCGCTCCGCCTTCGGGGCGGCGTCTCGCTCGACCACTGTGGCCTCGACGCCCAGCAGGCGCTGGGCGAGCTCGCCCGGGTTGGCGATCGTCGCCGAGGCGAGGAGGAACTGCGGATCGGCGCCGTAGACGCGCGCAAGCCGGCGGAGCCGGCGGAGGACGTTCGCCACATGCGAGCCGAAGACGCCGCGGTAGACGTGCGCCTCGTCGACGACGACGTAACGGAGATTCGAGAGCACGTCGCCCCAGCGGTCGTGGTGCGGGAGCACGCCGAGGTGAAGCATGTCCGGGTTGGTCAGGATGAGGTTGGCCCACTTGCGCACCTGCCAGCGCTGCTCGTTGGGCGTGTCGCCGTCGTAGATCGCCGGCTTGATCCGCGGCGGCTTCAGCTCCGTGAGGCCACGGATCTGGTCCTGCGCCAGTGCCTTCGTGGGGTAGAGGTAGAGCGCTCGGAGCTTGGGCTCGCGCGCGAGCGCGTCGAGCACGGGGAGGTTGAAGGCGAGCGTCTTGCCGGACGCCGTCCCGGTCGTGACGATCAGGTGCTCGCCGCGCGCGGCTGCCTCCCATGCCTCTGCCTGGTGTGTGAAGAGCTCGCCGACGCCGGCAGCGCCGAGCGCCTGGCGGACGTGGCGGTCGAGATCGTCAGGGAGGGGCGCGGCGCGGGCGGGGCGAGCAGGCTCTGTCGTGAGGTGTGCGAGCTCCTCACCGGTGACGATGTCGTCCCAGGTTGTCGCGGTCGTTGCCATCTCCCGTCGATCGTAGTGGCAAGGTCGGGACGTGCAGTGGGAGGAGCCTGGATCGACCGCGATCGTCGTCTTGACGCCGGAAGCAGAGCCGCTCGCGGGTGCCTTCTACCGCGAGCAGTCGAATGCCGGACGCGACGGCATGACCCCTCACGTCACGCTCCTCGTCCCCTTCGTGCCAGCCCAGGCGATGAACGAGGACGTCGACCAGCGGCTTCGCCGGGTGATTGGACGTTTCGAGGCGTTCGACTATCACCTCCCCGGTTCGAATGCTTCGAGAGCGGTGTCCTCTATCTCGCCCCGGAACCCTCGCGCCCGTTCGTCGAGCTGGTCCTGGCGCTCACGGCAGAGTTTCCCGACTACCCGCCGTATGAGGGCATCCACAACGAGGTGATCCCGCACGTCACGGTCGCCGAGAGCGAGAACACCGATCTACTCGGGCGGATCAGATCCGAGATCGAGCCTGGGCTACCGATCGCCTGCCGCGCCGCGGCAACGACCCTGGTCGAACGTGGTGCGGATCTCCGTTGGCGGCCTCGCGCCTCGTACTCGCTCGGCTCGCTAGAGTGACCTCACCGGGGTGCCGCTGAACGCGGCTGAGATTACACCCGTCGAACCTGATCCGGTTCGTACCGGCGAAGGGAGCGAGACTTGCCTGTTCCATGTTGCCTGACGATTGCTGGCTCTGATTCCGGCGGCGGCGCCGGGATCCAGGCCGATCTGAAGGCCTTCGTGGCCGCCGGCTGCCACGGGATGAGCGCGATCGTCGCGCTGACCGCCCAGAACACGACCGGCGTAGCCGCTGTGCATGAGGTCCCGGCGAAGTTCGTCACCGCCCAGCTCGAGGCCGTCTTCGACGACATCGGTGTCGACGCCGCGAAGACCGGGATGCTCTTCTCCCGCGAGCTGATCGAGGCCGTCGCGGACCATCTCGATGGCCAGCCGGTTCCCCTCGTCGTCGACCCGGTCATGGTCGCAAGCAGCGGCGCGAAGCTGCTCCGGGATGAGGCAATCGACGCGCTCGTCTCCCGCCTCTTTCCGCTCGCGACGGTCGTGACGCCTAATCTCCACGAGGCACAGGCCCTCGCGAGACGCGTCCAGGGGCCTGGCCCCGGGACACGGCTCGAACTGGCAGAGGCGATCCACGAACTCGGGGCGGGGGCCGTGATCGTCACCGGCGGGCATGGGGTCGAGCCGGTCGACCATTTGTTCGACGGCGAAGAGCACGTGGAGATCCCAGTCGAGCGCCACGACGTTCCGGCGACGCACGGTGCCGGTTGTACCCATTCCGCCACGCTCGCGGCGTTACTCGCGCGCGGGCATTCCCTCGTGGAGGCGAGCCGCGGCGCGGCCGCCGCGGCCGCCTCCTCCGTTCAAAACGGCCTGACGGAGATCGGTGAAGGCGAGGGCCCGGTCGATGTCCTCAACGTGAAGGCACGCGATGCCGGTCTCTCCCGGACAAACGCTGCGCGAGCTGCGCGAGCGTAAGCCGCTCGTCCACCAGATCACGAACTACGTGGTCATGAACGAGACGGCGAATGCGACGCTGGCGCTGGGGGCGCTGCCAGTGATGGCGCACGCGCCGCAGGAGGTCGAAGAGATGGCGGCGATCGCGGGCGCCTTGGTGCTCAACATCGGAACGCTTTCCGAGCACTGGATCGAGGCGATGCTGCTCGCCGGCAGGGCAGCGGCAGGCCCGATCGTTCTCGATCCGGTCGGGGTTGGCGCGACCCGTTACCGCACCGAGACTGCGAAGCGGCTGCTGGACGAGCTGGACATCGCGGTCGTCCGCGGCAATGCCGCCGAGATCGCGATTCTCGCCGGCCGCGAGGCCGAGATCCGCGGCGTCGAGTCGATCGCAGCGACCGGTTCCGGCGCCCAGCTCGCCCGCGCGGCGGGGCGATTACTCGGCACAGTCGCCGCGGTCACCGGTTCGACCGATCACATCTCGGACGGCAAACGCGTGATCGCCGTCTCGAACGGCCACGAGCTGCTGGGGACGGTCAGCGGGACGGGCTGCATGGCCACGGCGGTTACCGGAGCGTTTCTCGCCGTCAAGCCCGGAGAGCCGCTCGAAGCGGCGGCCGAGGCACTCGTCGCATTCGGTGTCGCTGGGGATGACGCCGCTCGCGACGCGAAGGGCCCGGGAACCTTCCACGCGGCGCTCTACGACGCGCTCTACAACCTCGACCCGGCCACCCTCGACGAACGAGCCCGCATCGACGAATGAAGCTGCACGCTATCGTCAGCGACCTGGACACCGCCCAGCGGGCAGCTGAGGGCGGCGCGAGCGTGATCCAGCTCCGCCTCAAGGGCGCGACGACGCAGGAGGTCGTCGACCAGGGCGCGCCGTATCGCACGCTCTGCACCGCCGAGAACAT
>JBKPFE010000115.1:0-8806 GCA_046728705.1 Actinomycetota bacterium | reverse complement strand
CGGGCGCGAACCACTGCATGACCGCCCGTCCGCTCGCCGCGTTGACGCTGGCGCCCGCGGCGCTCGCGAGGAAGAGCAGGATGACGAACGTCCAGAAATCGTCCACGCGGCCGGCCGCCGCAGCCAGCACCCCACAGACTGTGAGGCCCGTCGCGAGCACGATGCGCTCGCCCAGGCGGTCGGCGAGTAGTCCCCAGGCGAGCAGCGTCAGGATCGTTCCGACCCAGAGGCTCGCAAGCAAGATGCCGACCTGCGAGAGGCTGACTTCGAACTCGTCCCTGATCGCCGGTGCGATGACCGCCGGCCCGATGAACAGCGCCGAGCCTGCGGTCGCGGCCGCCGTCCCGGCGGCGAGCACCGCCCAGCGATAGCGCATGCCTAGACCTAGAGCTGGAACGGGTTGAACGGCTTCGGCGAGGTGGAGACGATCACGCTCTTCGTCTCCAGGTAGAGCTCGAGCGTCTCGAGGCCAAGCTCGCGGCCGAAGCCGGACTGCTTGTAGCCCCCGAATGGAATGCCCGGGAAGGCGGTGTACGGCATGTTGATCCCGATCGTCCCAGCCTTGATCCGGCGAGCCAGCCGGTGCCCCCTGGCGGGATCGCCCGTCCAGACCGTCGCCATCAGGCCGTAGCGGACGTCGTTCGCGATCCGGATCGCATCCTTCTCGTCCTCGAACGGGATCACTGTCACGACGGGGCCGAAGATCTCCTCCTGCGCGACGGTCATGGCGTTGTCGACTTTGGCGATCACGGTTGGCGGATAGAACGCGCCTTTCCCATCGGCCGGCTCGCCGCCGATGACAACCTCCGCGCCCTCCTCGCGGCCCTTCTCGACGAAGCCGTGGACGCGGTCGCGATGAGCCTGTGAGACGAGGGAGCCGACCTGGGTTTCGGGCTCGAGGGGGTCGCCGACCTTCAGCTGTCTCGCCGCGTCGGAGAAGCGGCTCACGAACTCGTCGTAGAGCGGTCGCTCGACCAGCACGCGCGAACGCGCCTCACAGCTCTGCCCGGCCGCGTAGTAGATCGACCAGGCCGAGCTCGGGATCGCGTCGTCGAGATTCGCGTCCGCGAAGACGAGGTTCGGGCTCTTGCCGCCCAGCTCGAGGCTCAGCCGCTTGATCCCGTCGGACGCCAGCCGCATCACTTCGGCGCCGGTTGCAGTCGAGCCCGTGAAGGCGACCTTGTCCACTCCCGGGTGGCTGACGATGTAGGCGCCGGTCGTCGGTCCACCGCCCGGAACGATGTTGATCACGCCCGGCGGGAAGCCCACCTCCGAGGCCAGCTCGGCCACCCGCAGCGCGGACAGCGGCGTCGCTTCGTCCGGCTTGAGCACGACCGAGCAGCCGGCCGCGAGCGCCGGCGAAAGCTTCCACGTCGCCATCGTCAGCGGGTAGTTCCAGGGGATGATCTGGCCCGCGACGCCGACCGGCTCCTTCAAGGAGTAGAAGAGAAGCGAGCCTCCGAGCGGGTTGGCGCGGCCCGCGATCGAGGCGATCGCGGACGCGTAGTAGCGGAAGTTGTCGACCGCCTGGCTGAGCTCCGCCTTGACCGACGAGATCGCCTTGCCGACGTTCCGCACCTCGAGCTCGGCGATTTCCTTGCGGTTCGCGACGATCGCGTCCGCGAGCGCGTGGAGGAGACGAGAGCGCTCCGTTGGCGGCATCTTTCCCCAGTCGCCGGCGAGCGCGGCGCGGGCCGCCTCGACGGCCCGGTCGACGTCCTGATGCCCGGCGAGCGCGACCTTGCCGAGCGACTCTCCGGTGGCGGGCTCCGTTAGCTCGCGGAGCTCCCCGTCCGCAGGCTCTGTGACCTCGCCGTTGATGAAGAGGCCGTAGTCGCGCGCCGTCACGACAGCCATCGCGCGCAAGATACCGAGTGACGAGATGGGCTCGGTCGATGAACTGGAGCGGTGTCACGCGTGTGGCGGCGCCGTCGAGATCTACGCAGCGACTTGCCCTGAGTGCGGAGCAGCCCTCACTGAGGAGAAGCTGAAGACATTTCGCCGCCTGCGCGACGACGACTTCCTGACCCAGGACGCCTTCGAGGTCGTCGAGCAGCTACTCCGGGAGGGGACCGCGCCGTTGGATCGAGAAGCTGCGGATGCCACACAGGCTCGAGGGCCGCGGAAGCAAATGACTGATCTGACAATCGAAGACCTGAGTCAGGTGCCGGTGTGGGAGTTCGCGCTCGATGAGGAAGGCGAGCCTGGACAGGACGAAGAGACGCTTAGACCACGACGAGATCTGACTGTCGTCGACCCGAGAGCTGGGCTCTTCGTCGTGTCCGCGCGCTTCACCGCCGCGGATGGGACGGTCTTCCGGGGGTACCTAACGTCGAACGACGAAGGCGACGAGGCGGAGTCACCGACGATCCTCACGGAAGCAGGAGGCAGAGTTCCCTTCGCGCACGGCATGGTCGAGCCGAATCCCGCCGAGCTCGACGGTGCCTACGCGGCTTTGGGGAAGCGGGCTTCGGAGCTCTTTCCGGTTCGCGTCGAGACTCTCGTTCCGACGACAAGTGGCCGCCTCGCCACGGAGCTCCACGGCTACACCTACCTCGATGACGATCTGCGGCCTCGCGTCAAACGCTGAGTCGCTCGAACAGCGCAGCCTGGCCCTGGCCGACGCCGACGCACAGCGTGGCGAGGCCGTAGCGGCCGCCGCGGCGACGCAGCTCGTGGAGCAGCGTGACGACGAGGCGGGCGCCGCTCATCCCCAGCGGATGGCCGATAGCGATCGCACCGCCGTTGACGTTGACTTTGTCCGGATCCAGCCCGAGCTCGCGGATCACGACGAGGCTCTGCGATGCGAACGCCTCGTTCAGCTCGACGAGGTCGATCTCGCCGACACCGATTCCGGTGCGAGCGAGAAGTTTCTGGACGGCCGGCACCGGTCCGATTCCCATCACCCTTGGATCCACGCCGGCGACTGCGTTGCCGACGAAGGCGGCCAGCGGCTCCACTCCGAGCGCTCGCGCCTTCTCCTCGCTGGCGATCACCAGCGCCGCCGCGCCGTCGTTGATCCCGCTCGAGTTGCCGGCCGTGACCGTTCCGTCCGGGCGAAACGCGGGCTTCAGGGTCGCCAGCTTCTCTAGGTTCGTGTCCGGTCGTGGGTGCTCGTCCTGCGCCACGCCGTCGACTGCGACGAGCTCGTCCGAGAAGTCCGCGGCCGCCCAGCGCTGCTGAGAGCGGAGCGCGAACTCGTCCTGCTCCTCGCGCGAGATGCCCCAGCGCTCGGCGACGTTCTCGCCGGTCTCGCCCATCGACTCGAGCGGAAACCGTTCTTCCATCCGCAGATTGGGGAAGCGCCAGCCGAGGGTCGGGTCGTACACGGTCCGATCGCCGCGCGGAAATGCTCGGTCGGGCTTCGCCATCACGAGCGGCGCCCGGCTCATCGACTCCGCCCCGCCGGCGACGAAGAGATCGCCGTCCCCCGCAGCGACCGCGTGACAGGCGGACACGACCGCCGAGAGCCCGGAGGCACAGAGGCGGTTGAGAGTCACGCCGGCAACCGACTCAGGCAGCCCGGCGAGCAGCGCCGCCATGCGCGCGACGTTGCGATTGTCCTCGCCGGCCTGATTCGCAGCTCCGAAGTAGACGTCTTCGATCTCTCTGGGCTCGATACCGGCCCGCTCGACCGCGGCCGCGATCGCCGTCGCCGCGAGATCGTCCGGCCGGATGTGCGAGAGCGCGCCGCCGTACCGCCCGACCGGCGTCCGGACTGCTGAGAGGACGACGGCCTGCGGCACTAGGTAATCCTAGTTGTGCGTTTCTGACGTCCGAGTGTCGCGAGGCCAGGGCGAGGATCGCTCGGGCGCGAGCCGATCCAGCATCCATTCAAGCGGCCAGATGAGGACCCAGGAGAGGAGCGCGACGGTCGAGTTGACGGCTGCCGCGAGCGGGATCGAGAGCACGAACACGACCACCGGTAACGTCGAAGCCACGACCCCGAAGCGGTACACGTCGCGCGGCACGGTCACCACCAGCAGTCCGCGGCGCTCGGCCGTGACGAAAAGCACGGTCTCGAGCGCGCTGACGCAGCTCAGTATTCCTGCGAAGAACGCGAAGGCGACGGCGTTCTGCTCGTACCGACCGACGAGCGCGGTCGGAAACGGGAGAAACGCGATGAACGCTAGGTAGACCAGATTGAGGGCCATCAGCCTCGTGTCGACCGCCGCGAGCACCGCGACAAACCGGTGGTGCGCGAGCCAGTAACGTCCGATCACGGCGAAGCCGACGAAGAAGCTGACGAACTCTGCCCGCAGGTCGACGAGCACATCCCACATCTCGCGCGAGCTGTGGATGTCTTCAACCGTGGGTACAGCAATCCCGACGACGAGCAGGGTGAGCGCGATCGCGTAAACCGCGTCGCTGAAGAACGCGAAGCGATCGAACTCCAGTGCCATGCCCCGGCGCGCGTACGGTCCCTGCGCGTCGCGCAGGATCAGGGCGGTTCTCTCCTCGTTCCTCGCCCGCCGATCGCTCGTCACTGTTCGAGGAGTCAAGCGCAGCTCACTGTGCCGCGCCATCGGGACCGGTCGCTGAGGCCACTAGAATCGGACGGCGTGGCCATCAGCGACTTCCTCCGCAACCCGTTCTCGTTCCTCTTCGCTCGCTCGTCAGGCGAGGATCGCATCGCCGCTTACGTGATTCGCGAACACGAGCGCGGCCGCTCGCTGACCGAGATCCTCGACGACCCCTACATCAAGAACCGCACGACGCCCTCGGAGCGGGAGCGGCTGCTTGACCGCCCCGAGGTCATCCGTGCGCTCGGCCGCGACACCGTCGAGGCCGCGAAGCAGGAAGTCGTTTAGACCTCGGCGCCGACGCCTTGCTCGCGCGCCCGCTCGAGCGCGAGTGCTCCGGCGGCCACGTCCCAGGCGGCGATCCCGTTCGACTTGAAGAGGACGATGTCGTCGTCCGATTGCCGCCCCTGCAACTCGCCGGCGACGACCTCCTGGACCTCGTGCACCTCCAGCCAGTCGAGGAGCCCCTGCTCGATCGGCTCGATCAGGTCTCCGGACTCGAGCTTCGCCTGCTCGATCGAATCGCAGCAGACGAAGCTGGCGCGCTCGAGCACGGCATTGTCCAGCTCGCGGGCCCGCTGGTCGTTGGCGCCGACCGCGCAGACGAGAGCGCCGGGTTTGAGCCACTCGCCGCGGAGCACCGGATCGCGCGAGGTCGTCACCGTCACGACGATGTCCTGCTCGGCTGCGTCGCGATGGGTCTCCCCCGGTTCGGCACCGAAGGTCTTGCAGAACCCCGCGAGGCTCTTCTCCGTGCGGCAGTAAGCGACCACCCGATCGATCGTCGGTACGGCTTCGCGGATGCACAGAACCTGGCTCTCGGCCTGCCAGCCGCAGCCGAGGACGCCGAGGCTGCTCGCCCCCTCCCGTGCGAGGTACTTCGCCGCCACTGCGCTCGCGGCTCCGGTCCGTAGTTGGCCCAGCTTGTCGGCTTCGATCACCGCGGCGAGCTCGGCACGGTCGAGGTCGAACAGGCAGACCACGAACGGCGTGCCGCCCGGAAGCCACGCGTACGACTTGGCGCCGGCGAACCTGAGCTCGTGATCAACGGCCGGCATGACCGCAAACGCGCCGCCGTCCGCCTTCTGCCGAATGCGAGGACGGTTCTCGACCTCGCCGCGCGCGAGACGCTGAAGGCACGCCTCGACGGCGGCGATCGCGTCGGCCGACGTGAGCAGCTGCTCAACGTCGGCTTCCGTCAGGTACAGCGCCACTCGCGGAGTCTAGGAAGCGCTCTTCGGAATGAAGCTGATCTGTCCGCTGGTCTCGAGGACGCCCCACTCGACGTCCTCGATGTGGGCGATCTGCTGAAGCCTCGCCTGGGCTGCGAGCTCCTCCAGCGTGATCCGGTTGGCCCTCAGATTGCGATCGATCGTTTGGCCGTGTTCGACGAGGATGACGGGATCGCCTTCGAGGATGGGCTGGACTCGCGGGAACCGGAAGGCGAGCCAGGAGAAGACCACCGTCATCACGGCCATCGTCCCCCCGGCCAGCATCGCGCCGGTCACGGAGAAGTCGTTCTGCGTCACGCCTTGCTGGATCAGGTCCCCAAGCACGATGAGGAGGATCAAGTCGAAGGGCTCCAGCGTCGAGAGCTCGCGACGTCCGACGGCCCGCGTGACGAACCAGACGAAGACGAACATGACCGCTGCTCGGATGACGATGTCCATTAGTGCTCCTCCAGGTGATGTTGCCGCGCCTCTGGCGCGCGAAAAGCAAGCCAAGGTGCGGACTCAGGACGCGTCCATATCGTCGAGATATGGGCGCGGCCTGAGGCTCCAGACTGGCGCCGCTTTGCAGCCGCCAGAGGTACGGATGACATTGCCTGGTGGAGCACTGTTAGGGGAAGACGGTGACGGTCCGGTCGACCGTGGCCAGGAGCTCGTCGCCGTCGAAGAGTTGGACGTCCTGCGAGCGGTGGCCGACATTGGTCGGGTTGACCTGGAGCTGGAGGAAGAACACGTGCTTCTGCCCGGCCGGGATCCGCCCGAGCTCGAAGGCGAGCTTCCCATCGCGGCTCGCCTCGCTTACCGGAGAGGGCGCGACGGTGTTGATCGTGATCCCCTCCGCCCAGCCAGGGTCGAGCACAAGCGTCGCCGCCTGCAGCTCGCGGGTCGCGTCGATCCGGAAGCGGGCTTCGTAGAAGAGCCCACCGCGGACGCGCTCAGGCGCGTAGACCTCGAGGCTTGCAGCGGCCGCATCTATGGTCGTTGCCGATGGACGCTGCCCGAAGAGGTTGAACAGGCCCAGCGCGAGGAGGAAGACAAGCACCGACAGTGCGATCCGCCGGAAGGTGACGTCGCGCCTGCCTTCCCGGTCGCGCGCAACCTTGAGGACGAGTTGGTCGGGTATGTCGGCCACGAAGCGTTGGTTCGCCTGGGCGTGCCGCCGTCCTGCTCCAAGGCCCACGTGGAAGCTACCGTGCGGGCCGAGATGCCGCGAAAACCGCTGGACGAGGTCACTCGTGGGCTTAGAACTCTCAGTGAACGGCTACGCACCGGGGCCGGCGGAGACGGCGCGGACTGGCTCGCCGACCAGCTGGAGGCGCTGAGGAAACCGGAGCCGACGCCGAGCCTGGAGGAGCTGCAGACCGAGCTCGACACACTCATCGGCCTCGACTCCGTCAAGGATCAGGTCCGTGCCCTCGTCGCATTTCTCCAGGTTCAGGCCGAGCGCCAGCGGCACGGCCTGCCGGAGGTCGCGACCTCGCAGCACCTCGTGTTTCTCGGGAACCCGGGCACGGGCAAGACCACAGTCGCCCGGCTCCTCGCCCAGATGTACCGCGCGATGGGCCTCCTCCGCCGAGGACACCTCGTCGAAGTCGACCGAGCCGGCCTCGTCGGCCAGTATGTCGGCCTAACGGCGATCAAGACCGAGCGGGCGATCCGGCGCGCGCTCGACGGCGTTCTCTTCATCGACGAGGCTTATGCGCTCGCGACGCCCGAGGACCGGCTCGATTTCGGGCCCGAGGCGATCGAGACGCTCCTGAAACGGATGGAGGACTATCGCCACCGACTCATCGTCATTGTCGCCGGCTACCCGCGGCTGATGCATCGCTTCCTGGATTCGAACCCCGGCCTCAGGTCCCGGTTCGCGCGCGAGATCGTCTTCCCCGATTACTCGACCGACGAGCTCGTGCTCATCACCGGCAAGTTCCTACGGGAGAACGAGTACCACCTGGCTGAGGAGGCTGAGGACAGCCTGCGCGAGATCCTCGCCAACCCCGTTCGCGGTGAGGGCTTCGGCAACGCGCGCTTCGCACGAACCCTCTTCGAACAAGCGCTCAACGCCCAGGCCCTCCGGCTCGCCGAGGTACAGGGCACCGAACTGGCCTCGCTCGAGCGGGACGAGCTGATGCGGCTGCGATCGGAGGATCTGCTCGCCGCCGCGCGAGCGTTAGGCGCGGAGCCGATCGAACCCGCGGCCAGAAGGCCGTTCTGGCGTCGCTAGACTGCCGTCCCGGGCGCCCGTAGCTCAGGGGATAGAGCGCTGCCCTGCGGAGGCAGAGGTCGCACGTTCGAATCGTGCCGGGCGCATCTTTCGAATCCCCTGCAAAGCCGGCGAGTCTGACGTCGGCGTCGCTTTCCGAACGGGCAACGGCGTGCCCAATAGCGTCTTAACGTCGCCGGCCGCGCGTTCGAGTTCGGCGTCAAGCGTGTCGAGCCGGTCGGCGATGCCGGCGTGCGCACCGCCGATGAGCGTGCCGTAGTGACGCTCGATCATCGCGACCGACGTGCCCATGAGCTTCGCTAGCTCGAACGCGGTCACGCCGACGGCGAGCGCGTTCAAAGCGAACGTGGAGCGGAGGTCGTAGATACGCGCCGGCTTCGTGACGCCCGACGCTTCGACCGCCGGTCCCCAGATGCGCCGGCGAAAGTTGTTCAAGCTGAGCGGGCCGCCCTCCGACGCCGGGAACAAGAGCGGCGTGTCGCAACGGGCAGCGGACCGCTCAGCCGAGCCGCGCGCCGAGTTCGATGCCGGCCGGCGTCGCGACGAGCGTGCCGTCGACGTGCTCGGCGAAGCCGGCTTCGATGAGCCACGCGACGAGCAACGGCGGGAAGTCGAACCGCTCGCCGGCGGCGCCGTCCGTGCTCAGTTGCTCGACCGTCGGCCGTGAGCCGTCCCGAGATCATCCGCGGCACGTTTCAGCTGAGCTGCTCGGCCAGTCCGATGATGATGCCCTCAGGGCCACGCAGGAAGCAGAGCCGGTAGATGTCCTCGTACTGCGCGATCTCGCCGACGAGTTCGGCACCGTGGCTGCGCAGGCGGGCAACGACGTCGTC
>JBKPFE010000152.1:0-5624 GCA_046728705.1 Actinomycetota bacterium | reverse complement strand
GGCCGGCCGAGGTGGTTGTCGAGCGCGACGAAGTAGAACGAGGTGCCGATCCAGACGATCCCGGCGACGACGTGCAGCCAGCGAAAGCCGAGCTCGAGCCAGTCCTCCCAGTAGGCGTCGATCAGCGCTGTTGCCAACGATCCTGCGCGATCGCGACCAGCTCGCTGATGCCGGTCTCGAGCTCCTCCTCCCTCGTCCGCGCCAGCCGCTCGCGCATGACCTCGAGGAGCTCATCGTGCGGCCGGCCGGCGACGAAGACGACGAAGCGGAAGCCGAACTTCTCCTCGTAGACCTGGTTCAGGTAGGCGAGCTCGGTCAGCACAGTCGGGTCGTTGCCGGACTGCTCGGGCGAGGGCTCGCCGACGCGCGGATGGGCCCCGAGCGCCTCGGCCTTGTCTTCGTCGGACAGGCCGGCCGCGATCTCCTCGGCACGACCGAGCGGATCGTCGACCTCGGCAAGCAGGTTCACGAGCACGCTCGGCCCGCTGAAGAGCTCCTCGAGCTCCCGTCGCGTCAACTGCCGCGGTAGCTCGCGCATCCGAACGGGGAGACGAGGAGCGGGACATGGTAGTGGCCGTCGTCGAGCGACAGCTCGAGCTCGACGCGGCGGAAAAACGGCGACGGCGGATGGAAGACGAGGCGGTAGTCGCCCGCGTCGAGCTGCCCGGCGAGCTCCGGGATCCGGCCGTCGGCGTTCGTCTCACCGGAGCCGATGACCTCGTCGCCGTGGAAGAGCTCCACGCGCACGCCGCGCGCAGGCTCGCCCCGGCCGGTGTCGAGCACATGAGTCGAGAGCGAAACGCTCACGTCGCGAATCTTGTCGCCTGGAGGCGATGCTCGCGCGCGATCTCGTCTTCGTCGGCCCGGACGAGCCCGCCGTCACGCACGATTTCGTCGCCGCCGACGTAGAGCCGATCGACGCGATGCGGCGCCGAGAGGACCAGTCCTGCGAGTTGATCAGCGGCGCCGGCGAGTTGGAGGACGTCCGTACGCCAGACCGCGATGTCGGCTCGCCGTCCTGCCTCGAGCGAGCCGATGTCGTTCCGCCGCAAGACCTCGGCGCCACCGCGCGTCGCCAGCCGAAGCGACTCGCGGACGGTCATTGCTCCTGGCCCGCCGCGCCCTCGCGCGACGAGCAGCGACTGCTTGACTTCGAAGAAGAGGTCGCTGCGCTCGTTCGAGGCGGAGCCGTCGACACCGAGCCCGACGCGGGCTCCGGCATTGAGCAAGTCTCGGACCGGCGCGACTCCGGCTCCGAGCCGCAGGTTCGAGGTCGGGCAGTGAGCGACCCCTGTGCCCGTGTCGGCGAAGCGCCGCACCTCCTGCTCGGAGAGATGGACGCAGTGCGCGCACCAGACGTCCTCCGCAAGCCACCCGAGCTCCTCGAGGTATTCGACCGGCGTGCAGCCGTAGAGCTCGCGGCAGTACGCCTCCTCCTCGGCCGTCTCGGCGAGGTGCGTGTGCAGCGGAACGCCGAGGCGGCGGGCAAGCTCCGCCGACTCGCGCATCAGCTCCTTCGTGACCGAGAACGGCGAGCACGGAGCGACAGCGACGTCGAAACCGTCCCGGGCCAGGCTCTCAGTCTGCTCGAGGATCGTGTCGAGGTCCTCGACGAGCGAATCCGGCGGCAGTCCGCCTTCCGACTCGCCGAGGTCCATTGATCCGCGGCCGAAGACGAGCCGCAAGCCGATCTCCTCCACAGCTCGCAGCAGTGCCTCCGCGATCCCGGTCTGGTCACGTGGGAAGACGTAGTGGTGGTCGAAGACGGTCGTACAGCCCGAGAGCGCGAGCTCGGCCAGGCCGGTGCGGGCGGCGGCGTACTCGGACTCGGCGTCGATCCTGGCCCAGACCGGGTAGAGCGTCTTCAGCCAGGTGAAAAGGTCGGCCTCCTGGGCTCGGGCACGAGTGAGGGTCTGGTAGAGGTGGTGGTGGGTGTTGACGAGGCCCGGCGTCACCACCGCGCCGCCGACGTCGATCAGCTCGTCCGCTACCGGCGGCGCACCCCCGCCGACCGCGTCGATCATCCCGTCTCGGATCAGCAGCCAGCCGTCCTCGTGCTCGGTGCCCTCCCCGTCCATGGTCACAACCCAGGCACTGCGGAGGAGCGTGCTCACGCTTGCAAGGGCACGAGCTCGAAGCGGTCGACGTCGACGAGCCCCCGGTCGGTGATCTTCAGGCTGGGAATCACCGACAGCGCGAGGAACGCCATCGACTGGAACGGCGAGTGCAGCTCGCAGCCGAGGGCGCGCGCGGCTTCGACGCAGGCCCGGCTGCCGGCAATCACCTCTTCGAGGCCGGCGTCAGAGAGCAGGCCGGCGACCGGGAGCTTCAGCTCGGCGCGGACGATGCCGCCGTCGACCACCACCACCCCACCTCCGGTGTCCGCGAGTCGGCGGACGGCGCGCAGCATGTCGTCGTCCTTGACTCCGACGACGACGACGTTGTGCGCGTCGTGGGCGACCGTCGAAGCCAGGGCGCCGCTCTTCAGCCCGAAGCCCCGAACCAGTCCGAGCCCGACGCGACCCGTTCCCAGGTGACGCTCGACGACGGCGATCTTCAGCAGGTCGCGCTCGGGATCGGCGAGCACCCTGCCGCCGTCGACCCTCGGCTGTTCGAGGAGCGAGTCCGTGACGATCTGATCGGGCACGAGCCCGATCACCCGCGCCTGCCCGTCTCCCTCCCACGGGATGGTGAAGTCGTTCGTGGACAGAGGATGCAGACGAACCGTGTGCTTGACCCACTCAGGCACCTCGGGCCGCTCGATCTCGCCGACCTCACGGCCCGCCTTCAGCACCTTCTCGGGCGCGAAGCTCTCGAGGTCGGGGAGGACGAGCACGTCCGCCTGGTAGCCGGGCGCCAGGGCGCCGAGGTGGCGCAGCCCGTGCCAGGTCGCGGGGTTCAGCGTCGCCATCACCAGGGCGTCCTCCGGCGCCACACCGGCCTTGACTGCCTCGCGCACCATCGAGTTGACGTGACCCTCCTCCGCGATGTGCTCGGGCTCTCGGTCGTCCGTGCAGAAGGCGAGCCGGTGCGGCCCGAACTCGGCGACGAGCGGAAGCAGATCGTGGAGGTTTCGGGCGCCGGAGGCCTCGCGGATCAGCACCCACATGCCGACGCGCAGCCGCTCCCGGCCCTCCTCGATCGTGCTCATCTCGTGATCGGAGCGAATCCCCGCGGCGGCGTACGCGTTCAGCCCTTTTCCGAGCAGAGAAGGCGCGTGCCCGTCGACGTGCGTCGCGCCCGGCAGCGCGAGTTTCTCCAACTCGCTCTCGCTGCCGGAGACGACGCCGGGGAAGTTCATCATCTCGGCCAGCCCGAGCACCCGCCTTCGCCTGAGCAGGCCTTCGAGGTCGCCCGCCAGGAGCGGGCGGCGCGGCGACTCGAACACGGAGGCCGGCACGCTCGACGACGCCATGAAGAACACGTCCAGCGGTAGGTCGCGGCAGAGATCCGCAAGCCAATGGACGCCGTCGGTGCCGAGGACATTGGCGATCTCGTGGGGGTCGGCGACGACCGCCGTCGTTCCGAGCGGCAGCACCAGCCGGGCGAACTCGTCGACCAGGAGCTTCGCCGACTCGAGATGCATGTGCGCGTCGACGAAGCCGGGGACGAGGTAGCGGCCGGTCGCATCGAGGGTCTCCTCCCCCTCGTAGTCGCCGAGGCCCGCGATCGCGCCGTCCACGATCGCCAGATCGCCCTCCAGCCACTCGCGCGTGAAGACCGAAAACACCCGCCCGCCACGGATCACGAGGTCGGCGGGCTCGTCGCCGCGGGCGACGGCGAGACGGTGGCTAAGAGGCTCCAAGATGACGTGCTTCGTCGCCAGGGTGCGATGGGGGGTGCGAGCCAAGGACGCAGGGAGCGCCCATATGCAGCGTCATATGGGTGCGACTGAGGACGCAGGCTCGCGCCGCCCGGCGCGGCCTGGCGGCACAAGGCTCATTGTCTTGGAGCCTCTTTAGGTCGGGCATTCCGTCAAACGTACTAGGGGATTAGCCTTGGACGCGTGGACGTGCTGACTCCGCGCTCGCTTGACGAGGCGCTGGGCTTGAAGGCCGAGCGCCCGGACGCAGTCCCGATCGAGGGCGGAACGGATGTGATGGTCGAGCTCAACTTCGACCGCGCCCGGCCGAACACGATCCTGAATCTCAACGAGGTCGCGGAGCTGAAGGGGTGGTCGCGCGAGAACGACACGCTGCGGCTGGGAGCGGCGCTGACCTATTCGGAGGCGATGGAGGCGCCGCTGCGGGACGAGTTGCCGGCGCTGGCCGAAGCCTCACGAACTGTCGGGTCACCTCAGATCCGCAATCGCGGAACCCTGGGCGGGAACCTCGGCACGACCTCGCCGGCCGGTGACGCGCTACCGCCGCTCCTCGTCGAGGGTGCTGAGGTCGAGGTCGTGAGCCGCCGCGGCGTCCGGCGGATGCCGCTCCCTGACTTCGTCGTCGGCCCCAAACGCAACGCGCTCGAGCCGGACGAGCTGATCCTGGCGGTGGTGCTCCAACCAAGCGGTGCTCGACAGACGTTCATGAAGGTCGGTCCGCGGAACGCGATGGTGATCGCAGTCTGCTCGCTGGCGCTCGTCGCCGATCGAGAGCGCGGCGAGCTGCGCGCGTCGTTCGGGTCGGCTGGACCGGTTCCGGGGCTCGTGGTGGCACCGATCGACGAGCGCGACGGGTTTCCGCACCAGGTCGTCGACGCGGCGAGCCCGATCGACGACGTGCGTGGCACTGCCGCCTACCGCCGGCACGCGCTGCGGATCCTGACGAAGCGAGCCCTCGACCGCTGCCTCGTATGAAGATCTCACTGACCGTTAACGGGGAGAAGCGCGAGACCGAGATTTGGGCCGGCGAGAGCCTGCTCTACGCGCTCCGCGAGCGACTGGGGCTCCCGGGCTCGAAGAACGCGTGTGAGCAGGGCGAGTGCGGCTCCTGCTCGGTGCTCATGGACGGGACGCTCGTCTGTGCCTGTCTGGTGCTCGCCGCCCAGGCCGACGGCCACGAGCTCGTCACCGTCGAAGGCCTCGGCGAGCACGGCGAGCTCCATCACGTGCAGGCGGCGTTTGCGGAGACGGGGGCGGTCCAGTGCGGCTTCTGCACTCCCGGCCTGATCGTCGCCACCGTCGACCTCCTGGCTCGAAACGCCCAGCCCTCCGACGACGAGATCCGGGAAGCGCTCTCCGGCAACGTCTGTCGTTGCACCGGCTACGCGAAGATCTTCGACGCGGTGCGGCTCTCCGCCGGCAGATCTTGAGCACAAAGCTCGAGCTGGGCCGGGTCGGCGAGAGCGTCAAGCGGGTCGACGCGATCCCGAAGGTGACGGGCGAGTTCGCCTACTCGAGCGACTTGTTCGCTGCAGGAATGCTCTGGGGCCACACGCTCCGCAGCCCGCACGCGCACGCCCTGGTCCACTCGATCGACCTCTCGCAGGCGCTAGCCATGTCAGGCGTCCACGCCGTGCTGACGCACGAGGACGTTCCGGGCGACAAGCGCTACGGGCTCGAGTTCGCCGACCAGCCGGTGCTCGCCTTCGACCGCGTTCGCTACTTCGGCGAGCCGGTCGCGCTCGTCGCCGCCGAACATCCCGAGCAGGCGCGCCGTGCCGCGGCCAAGATCGTCGTCGAG
>JBKPFE010000019.1:0-1657 GCA_046728705.1 Actinomycetota bacterium | reverse complement strand
GACCCCGCGCGTGTGAAGATCGTCAACCTGCTTGCCCGAAGCGATGAGGCGGTATGCGCGTGCCAGTTCAACCCCGCCCTCGGCCTCACGCAGGCGACGGTCAGCCATCACCTGAAGAAGCTCACCGACGCCGGCCTGCTCGAGCGTGAGCAGCGCGGCAAGTGGGCGTACTTCTCGCTGAACCCCGAGGCGGTCTCGCTGCTCGAGGGGCTCGTTCGAATCCCGGAGGTAGTTACCTGAGCGTCGCTTGCGATGTCTCCTTCAGGCCGTACGGGCTCTGACCGTGCGGCCGTCCGCAATGACCGGTCGACACGGTTGAAAGGAAGGTTTGGCTATGAGCACTGCTGATCTACTTCGCGAGCAGGTCCGCGAGCGCTACGCCCAGGCCGCGGTCGCTGCCGAGAGCGGCGGCTGCGGCTGCACCGAGAGCGGCGGCTGTTGCGGCAACGTCAGCTGCGAGGGCGACGACGCCTCGTTCGGAGAGACGCTCTACACCACGGAGCAACGGGGCGAGCTGCCGGATGCCGCCACGCTGGCGTCGCTTGGCTGCGGGAACCCGACCGCCGTCGCCGACTTGCACGAAGGCGAGGTCGTGCTCGACCTTGGTTCCGGCGGTGGCATCGACGTGATCCTGTCCGCGAAGCGCGTCGGCCCGACGGGCATCGCGTACGGGCTCGACATGACGGACGAGATGCTCGCGTTGGCGCGCCAAAACGCACAGGAGGCCGACGTCGCCAACGTCCATTTCCTCAAGGGCGTGATCGAGCAGATCCCCCTGCCGGCCGACTCGGTCGACGTCGTGATCTCGAACTGCGTGATCAACCTCTCAGTCGACAAGCCCGCCGTGCTGGTCGAGATCGCCCGCGTCCTGAAGCCGGGCGGGCGGGTTGGCGTCAGCGACGTCGTCGCCGAGGATCGGCTGACGTCCGAGCAGCGGGCGGAACGGGGAAGCTACGTCGGCTGCATCGCCGGCGCGCTCTCACAAAGCGAGTACGTCGAAGGGCTCCAGGCCGCCGGGTTCGAGGACGTCTCAGTCGAGTTCACTCACGAGGTCGCCGACGGGATGCACGGCGCGATCGTCAAAGCCGTCAAGCGCTAAGGCACCGCTTGCGGTGCCGCCCTCAGGATGGCGGGCTCTGCCCGGCATCCGTCTGAAACGACCGGTCGGCACCGGTGCCGCAATCGAAACAGCTGCTAGAGCTGATCCGGCGGCGCGAACCGGTAGAAGAATCGTCCGATGTTCTGGCTGATTCCTCCGCTTAGCTGCAGGAAGTCCTCCTGCATCCGGGCGTTCTCGAGCCCACCGGCATGCACAGGCTCGTAGCCGGCATCGCTGATCAGCTGCTCGACGACCTCGCGAGCCTCCTCGTCGCCTGACCAGAGGTTGCTCGGCTTCGACTTCGCATGGCCGAGTTGGTCGTACAAGGCCGCGAAGTTGGTGTTGAACGACTTCACCGTCGGCGCGTTCGTCCTCGACTTCACGAACTCGGCGTTCGAGTTGAAGCCCGCGGGGCGTTCGGCGCCGAAGAGGTTGGTCGCATCGATCGCGGTCTTGCCTTCGAGCCCCTGAACCTTGTCGAGCGCGTCCTCGATCGCGCCGCCCGGAACCGCGATCAGCACTGCTTCGGCGTCAGAGACATCGCCCCCGTCCTTGCCG
>JBKPFE010000226.1:0-2721 GCA_046728705.1 Actinomycetota bacterium | reverse complement strand
ACCGGTCGGTGATGCTCGGGGTGAACCCACCGGGGCACTTCGTCTGGGACGAGAAGACGACCGACGAGCAGATCGGTCGGTACGCCGCGCTCTGCTCGAAGGACGACGCGTGCCGCAAGCGGACCGACGACCGCGCAGCCTCGCTGCGGCTGGCTTACGAGAACATTCCGGAGCGCTGGTGGTTCCTGCCGATCAAGGAGGGCAACGTCAAGGCAGGCGCGTTCTTCGGCCTGATGCACGCGACCACCGACGGCGCCGGCCCGCTCGCAGCGCCGCTCTGGGGTGACGTCGCCGCGGCCGCCCGGACCGACGCGGCCCACGCACGGCGCCTCTACGCGAGGCCCGCCGACCCGCGCTCGGTGATGGGCAAGCCCGGGACGGACCTGATCTGGGCCGGCGGCCGGCTCGTCGACTCCTGGCCGGCGAGCCCCGACGAGAACGAGTACGCACAGGTCCGTGACTCCAACGTCGAGACGCTCTTGATCGGCGGCGAGCTCGACTTCGCGACGCCGCCTCAGTGGGCGAACCGCGAGCTGCTGCCACATCTGCCGAACGGCCGCGAGGTCATCCTCGAGAACATCGGCCACACAGACGACTTCTGGACGTACCAGCGGGAAGCCGGCAGCCGCCTCGTCAACACGTTCTTCGACAGCGGGCGCGTCGACAGGTCCCTGTACCGACAGACCGCGGTCGACTTCACGCCCGCGATCAGCCCCGGCGCGATCGCCACAATCGTCCTCGGCGTAATGCTCGGGCTCGCGGCGCTGACGGTCGTCTCGCTGCTGTGGATGGGGCTCCGCGTGCGTCGTCGCGGCGCCTTCGGCCGCAAGGGCAGTGCGACGCTCCGATCCGTGTACCCGATCGTCCTCGGCCTGGGCGGATGGTTGCTCGGTGTCCTGGTCGTCATCACGACGATGCCGGGAGTCCCGCTCGACGACGAGCTGCTCGCGGCCCTCTCGGTCGGCTTGCCGATCGGGCTGGGTATCTACTTCGGCTGGGTGAACCGCGACTGGTCCGCCAGGACCAAGATCACCGGATTCGCGGCGGTGGCAGGAGGCGCTCTCATCGGCGCGCGGCTTGGTTTCAACGCAACCGAGGGACTCTTCGCTGTCGTCACGACGATCGTCGGAGCGGCCGCCGGTGGGAACCTGACCCTCCTCGCACTCGACATCGCCTGGGACCAGCAGGTTCGTGATCGCTTCGCTTCAACGAACGCCAAGGACACCGTGGAGGCGCACCCCTTGACGAACGTCTAGCTCCGACAGGATCGCCCCATCAAGTCCTGCGGGCCTCGGGCCCGCAGGCCTTGACGCTTCTTACGCAGGCGTTGGGATCGGCGTGGCCGTCGATGAGGCCCGTTCCGAGTACACCTCGACGAAGCCTTGTCGCCAACTCGGGAAGCGCGGCGTCCAGCCGAGCTCGCGCTTGGCCTTCGCGTTGGAGGCACCCCGGGAGTCGGTTCCCATCATGACTCCGGCTTCGCCCGCGAACAGCCGCGCGAGCCAAACCGGGAAGTGACGGGGCGGCTTGGCTCCGAGCGCGTTCGCGAGTACCGGCAGCCACTCGCGCACTGGGGCGGGCTCGTCGTCGACGATGTTGTAGATCGCCGGGCCGTCGTGCTCGAGCGCGAGCACGGTCGCCGCTGCGGCGTCGTCGAGGTGGATGAACGAGGAGACGCCGCCGCCGTCGCCGACGATCGGGAACTGCCGCTTGCGCACGGGCTCGAGCAGTCCGTCGTTGGGGGCGCCGTAGAAGCTGCCGTAACGAAGCGCGATCCCGCCGGCGTCCGTGACCGCTTGGTCGAGATAGCTCATCGCTTCGGCGGTTTCGCGCATCGCCGGCACCGGGGTGAGATCGAGCGGGTCGTCCTCGGTCTTGACCGGCCCGCCTGCGCGCGCGTAGCGGAAGTTGGCGAAGCTCTGGGCGACAAACCGGGGCACTCTCGCCTCGCGCGCGGCGGCCAGGAGCACGTCGGTGCCCTCCCTGCGAAGCCGGTTGGTCTGCGCGAAGCTGCCGTCGAAGTCCTTGGAGAACCGCACATTCGCCAGAGCGGTTGCTTGGTGGACGATCGCATCGGGCTCGGTTTCGAGGACGGCCTTCCGCACGGCACGCAGGTCGAGCAGATCGAGCACGATCGGCTCCGCCCCGAGCGCTTGTACACGTTTGGCGTGTCCAGGCGACCTGGAGGTGCCGATCGCCTCGTGCCCTCGAGCGATCAACTGAGGAACGAGGCGGGTGCCGATCGCACCGCTCGCGCCAGCCACGAAGACTCTCATCGTGTGCTCCTTTCTTGTCACATCAGCGTGATTTCGCGGGTCTATTGGTATGACCCGACACGACGGAGGAATGTGACCGATGGATGAGCGCGAGTGGCTGGCGGAACGATTCGAGGAGCACCGAACCCGTCTGCGAGCGGTGGCCTATCGGATGCTCGGCTCGCTGAGCGAGGCAGACGACGCCGTCCAGGAAGCCTGGCTGAGGCTGAGCCGCACAGACCCGAGCGAGGTCGAGAATCTCGGCGGCTGGCTGACGACCGTCGTCGCCCGAGTCTCACTGAACATGCTCCGCTCACGCAAGGTGCGGCGCGAGGAGCCGATCGGCGTTCACATGCCCGACCCGATCGTCGACCGCGCCGACGGGACCGACCCGGAGCACGAGGCGCTACTGGCCGACTCGGTCGGCCTGGCGCTGCTCGTCGTGCTCGAGACGCTATCTCCGCCC
>JBKPFE010000241.1:0-4784 GCA_046728705.1 Actinomycetota bacterium | reverse complement strand
TCGCCGCAAGCAGGCGCTCGGTCGGGCTCTTGTCGAATGCGGAGTGCAGTGACGCGATCACCCAGTCGCACTCCGCCAGCTCTTCGTCGGGGAAGTCCAGCGTCCCGTCGACCCGGATGCTGACCTCGATCCCACGTAGGAACTCGAAGGGCTTGAGACGGGCGCGGAGCTTGGCGATCTCCGTCGCCTGGGCCTCGAAGCGGCCGTCGCGCAGGTAGTGGGCGTGGTCGGTAATCGCGACGTAGTCGTAACCTCGTGCCTTGGCCGCGGCGGCCATGGCCTCGAGGGTGTCCTTTCCGTCGCTCGACCACGTCGAGTGCATGTGCAGATCGCCCCGAAGGTCTGAGAGCTCGACCAGCGTCGGCAGCTCTCGCTTCTTCGCGGGCTCGAGCTCGCCCCGTCCCTCGCGCAGCTCGGGCGGAATCCATTCGTATCCGAGCCGCTCGTAGAGCTCCTCCTCGGTGCGGGCCGTGAAGACCTCGCCGGTCTCGACGTCCTTGACGCCGTACTCCGAGACGGACAGCCCTCGGCGGACCGCATCCTCGCGGAGCTCGACGTTGTGCCGCTTCGAGCCCGTGAAGTGCTGGAGGAGGTTGCCGTACGACTCGGGCGGCACAACGCGAAGATCGAACCGCAGCCCGTCGTGCGAGACCACCGTCGCCTTGGTCTTGCCCTTTGCCTCGATCTCCGAGACCCAGACGAGCTTGGTGAAGTAGTCCGTCAGGGCGGCCGGATCGCTGGCGGTAGCGATGATGTCGAGGTCTTTGACCGTCTCGGTCCGCCGGCGTACCGAACCCGCCTCCGAGACCTCGTTGCTCACAGGATGCTCGCGGAGCACGTTGACAACGGCGCGCACCGCCGGCAGCGCCGCCGCGAGCAACGTCCGCTGCTCCTGCGGCTTCTCGTCGAGCGCCTTGAGAATCCGCTCCTCCGTCTTCGCGCCGAGGCCTGGCAGCGTCCGCAGGCGCTCGGCTTCCGCCGCCTGGCGCAGCTCCTCGAGTGTCGTGATCCCGAGCTCATGCCAGATGCGGCGGGCGGTCTTCGGGCCCAGTGCAGGCAGCCGGAGGAACTCGGCGACGCCGGCCGGGATCTGCGCCTTGCGCTTCGTCAAGGCCTCGATCTCGCCCGTGTTGACGATCTGGACGATCTTGCTCTCGATCGTCTGGCCGATCCCGGGGAGATCCTTCGCATGTCCATCCAGCGCGAGTTGGGCGATCGGGCTGCCCGCAGAGCGGATCTGGTCGGCCGCCCGGCGATAGGCGAGCACGCGGAACTGCTGCTCCCCGTCGAGCTCGAGGAGGTCGGCTAGGAGATCGAACTGCTCGGCCACCTGCGCGTTGCGGGGCAGCGTTACCGCCATGGCAACGATCATAGGCATCGCGTGGGGAACCCCAGGTTCCCCCACGAGCCCCCTCCTTGCCAGCGGGGGAGCAGTTCAAAGGTGGACGGAGCCGGCGCTGCGTTCGCTCCTCCATCGTTTCTTTGTCTGTGTGCCTCCCGCGGGGCAAAGCCCCGCTCCGGCGTCGGATCACTGTCGCTCCTACGTAGTTAGGGCAAACCCTCAGCCCAGCGTCTACGGGGTCTGACCCCTGGACACGGCTACAAGCGACAGAGCCCGCGTCGGAGCCCCGCCTTCCTCCGCTCTGAGAGGCTTCTGCCGTGATCTGTATCTGCCTTCCCACGTACAACGAGCGCGAGAACATAGAGCCGATGGTCGACCGGCTGGGAGAGATCCTCGGCGGAGATGGGGTGGTGCTCGTCATCGACGACAGCTCGCCGGACGGCACCGGTGAGATCGCCGACCGCCTGGCGGCGGAGCGCCCGTGGGTCCAGGCGTTGCATCGTCCGCGCAAGGAAGGTCTTGGACCGGCCTACCTCGACGGCTTCCGCCGCGCGCTCGAGCTAGGTGCTGAGCTCATCTTCGAGCTGGATTGCGACTTCTCTCACGATCCGGCTGACATTCCCCGGCTGGCGGCCGCGGCGGACGACGCCGACCTCGTGATCGGCTCGCGGTACGTCCCAGGGGGAGGGACGAGGAACTGGGGCCTGGTGCGGCGGGTGATCTCACGCGGTGGGTCGTTGTACGCGCAGCTCCTGCTCGGCGTCCCGGTCCGCGACCTGACCGGCGGCTTCAAGTGCTATCGCCGAGCCGTGCTCGAGACGATCGACCTGGACGCGATCGACTCGAAGGGCTACGCCTTCCAGATCGAGACCACCTACCGCGCATTGCGGGCAGACTTTCGGGCAGTCGAGGTGCCGATCGTCTTCACGGATCGCGAGGTCGGCGGCTCGAAGATGAGCAAGGCGATCGTGCTCGAAGCCGTCTGGAAGGTGCCGGCGCTTCGCCTGGGTAGCCTTCGAGGCCGTGCGTGACGTCACCGACGCGACCTTCGAGCAGGAAGTGCTGCAAGCCGAGCGACCGGTCGTCGTCGACTTCTGGGCGCCTTGGTGCGGGCCGTGTCACGCGATCACCCCGGTGCTCCAGAGCCTCGAGCACGAGGCTGGCGAGCGCGTGGTCTTCACCAAGCTGAACGTGGACCAAAACCCGGTTGCGGCGTCCCGTTACGGCGTCCTGGCAATCCCGACCGTGATCCTCTTCGACGGCGGCGAGCCCCAGGAGACCGTGCTCGGCGCGCGGCCCCGCTCCCACTACGAGCAAGCGTTACGAAAAGTGCTCCCAGCCCCCCAGCTCGACCGGGATGCCGTAGCGGAGTAGCTCGACGCCTTCCCCCGCCTCGCAGCGGCCGATGACGTGGAACGCTTCGGAGGGAACCGCCGCGAGCAGCTCGTAGTCCTCGCCGAAGCCGAGGTCCTCGATCGCAGCGCCGTTCGCCAGCGGAACCCGCTCGAGCTCGACGATGCAGCGAACGCCTGAACGCCGGGCGATGTGCTTGAGGTCGGGCTCGAGGCCATCGGAGATGTCCAGCATGGCGTGGGCAGTCCGGGCGAGGTTGCGTCCCTCGTCGAGACGGAGCGGCGGACGGACGAACCGTTGCTCGCGAAACGCAGCCGCGGCGCCGCCGAGCGAGCCCGTGACGACGATCAGGTCGCCGGGCCGTGCTCCTCCCCGGCCCGGCACACGCTCAGAGCGGCCAAGCGCCGTCACGCTCAGGTACACGCGGTCGGCCGCGGTCGTGTCGCCGCCAAGCACGGGAACGCCGGTCTCGCGGATTCCTTCGTAGAGCTCGAGGACGTCGTCGAGGCCCGTCTCGCCCGGAAGGCCGAGGCTGACGATCAGCGCGTCGGGCTCCGCGCCGGTGGCGGCAAGGTCGCTGAGGTTGACGGCCGCGGCTCGGAAGCCGAGGTCGCGCCACGAGATCCAGTCGAGCCGGAAGTGGACGTCCTCGACGAGGGCGTCCTGGGTGACGATCCGGCCCTCGCCGAGCTCGGCGGCGTCGTTCTCGATCCTCTCTGCGAGCCCGCGGCGCACGAGCTCGGCGAGCAGGCCGAGCTCCCCCAGCTCAGAGAGCCGCACGGAGCTCGGCCGTCTGCGCAGCCGCCCGAACGACGGCGACTCCGAATGCCCCGGCTTCGATACAGTCGCGAGCGTTGGTGGCGTCAATGCCGCCGATTGCGATGACCGGGATCGATACTGCGTCGCTGATGGCGCGAAGGCCGTCGAGCCCGATCGGCGGATCGGCATTGGGCTTGCTCGGCGTCTCCCAGACCGGACCGGCGCCGATGTACGCGGCACCTTCGAGCTCGGCCGCCTTCGCCTCCCGCGGCGAGGTGGCGGAGCGGCCGAGCATCATTCCGGCCGCGAGCGCAAGGTCGGCGCCTTCGTCGTCACGGCCGAGGTGGACGCCGTCGGCGAGGAGCGCAAGCGCGGCTTGGACATCGTCATTGACGACAAAAGTGATGTTCTCGGCGGTGCAGAGCGTGCGATACGGCGCGCCCTGGTCGACGACCTCCTGCGTCGTCGCGCCCTTGAGGCGGAGCTGGATCACGCTCGCGCCGCCCTCAGCTGCCCGCTGGGCGGTGTCCAGGTCGCTGACGATGGCGTGCAGCTTCATTCGTCGACGCGGGCTCGTTCGTCGAGGGTGGCCGGGTCGAGGTTGTAGAGCGCGTCGTAGAGCGCCGCGTGGAAGGTTCCCGGGCCCTTCGCGTCCCGAGCAGCGTCTTCCCCGGCGACGCCGAACGCGACGAGTGCCTCGGCCGCCGCTTCGAGCGGCTCTCCGGGCTTGACGGCGAGAAACGCTCCGGTCACCGCCGTGGCCATGCAGCCCGTCCCACTGACCGTCCCCAGCAGCTCGTGGCCGTTCGAGACGGCGATCACGCGCTCGCCGTCCGAGATGTGATCGGTCGGACCGGTGACCGCGGCGACTGTGCCGAGTAATCGCCCCGCCGCGCGTGCGAGCTCACCGCCGGAATCGGCCGCGCCGATCGACTCGACCCCGCGGATCTCGGCCTCGCGGCCGGCGAGAATCGCGATCTCGGCAGCGTTGCCGCGGACGACCGCGATGTCCAGCTCGTCCAGCAGCTGCTTCGCGGTCTCAGTGCGGTACCGGGTCGCGCCAACCCCGACCGGATCGAGAACGATCGGGCCTGCCGCTGCCCCGCCGGCGAGCAGCATCGCCTCGATCCAGTGTTCGGAGAGTGTTCCGATGTTGAGCACCAAGGTGCCCGCGATCGCCGCCATCTCCTCGACCTCCTGCGGCGCATGCGCCATCACCGGCAGCGCCCCCAGCGCCAGCGTCGCGTTCGCCGTCTCGTTCATGACCACGTAGTTCGTGATCTGGTGGACGAGCGGCTTACGCTCGCGCAGCTCGCGCAGCGTTTGTCCG
>JBKPFE010000053.1:0-4532 GCA_046728705.1 Actinomycetota bacterium | reverse complement strand
AGCGCAGAGCCCTTGTCGTGGAGGCCGAGCGCCATCAGGTCCCGATTTTGGAAGCGGCTGCCGAGGTCAAGCGTTCGCTCCGCGTGGGCGATCGCAGCGTCCAAGTCGCCCGCGGCCAGGGCGAGGCGCGAGCGCGCCCGCTCCAAGAAGCCCTGCTCCGGACAGTCGTCTTCGTCCGCGAGCAGGCGCTCGGCGCGCGCGAACCAGGCTCCCTGCAAACCGGAGCGCTTGAGCTCGTGGTCTCGTGCCAAGCGGAGCGCGCTCATGCCCGCGGCGCGGTGCTCTCCGCGCTCGAGCCGGGCTGCGTATGTGCGCGTCCTCGCCTCGATCGACTCGTCCATCCTCCCCGTCCACCACGCTGCGTCCGCCAATCCGTTGAGGTCCTCGGCGTCGAGGTTTTCCGTGCGGTCGAGCTCGGCCAGGACTTCGTAGGCCTCTTGCCACTCCTTACCCGCCAGGGCGCCGCGGGCGTGCTCCAGCCGGTCGGAGATCTCCGTCACCCTTCTATTGTCGCGTAGGATCGAAGCGTGGCGGTCTCGGCCCCCGACCGGCTCCACTACACCGACAGCGACGAGGCAAATACGCTCATCGCCCGCGAGCCGCTCGCCCTCCTGATCGGCTTCGCGCTCGACCAGCAGGTCTCAGTTCAGACGGCGTTCATCGGCCCGCTGAAGATCAAGCAGCGGCTCGGCACGCTCGAGGCCGGCGTGCTTGCCTCGATCGATCCCGACCGGCTGGAAGCGGCGTTTCGGGAGCGACCGGCCGTGCACCGCTTTCCCGGGTCGATGGCGATGCGCGTCCGCGACCTCGCGGCTCACGTCGAGGCCGAGTACGGCGGCGACGCAGCGCGCCTCTGGTCTGAGGCACGCGACGGGCAAGAGCTACGCAGCCGAATCGAGGCGCTGCCCGGCTTCGGGGAGATGAAGGTCAAGGCGCTCAGCGCCGTGCTCGCCAAGCGCTTCGGCGTCGAGGCGGCAAAGGAAATCGCTCCGTCGCATCCGACGCTCGGGGACGTCGACTCGCCTGAGGCGCTCGAGCGCTACCAGGCGCTCAAGCGCGAGTGGAAGGCAAAGATGCGCGCCGAGTCCCCCTGACCTACGACGTCGTCGTGCTCGGCGCCGGCTCGGCGGGATGCGTACTCGCCGCGCGGTTGAGTGAGAACCCCGACCGCCGGGTTTGCCTTGTCGAAGCCGGCCCGGACTACGGCCCGCACTCCGAGGGCCGCTGGCCGGCGGAGATCCTCGACGCGCGCCGGCTCGCGCTCGAATCGCATGCCTGGGAGACGGCGGTCGAGGATCGCTCGCAGCTCCGCGCCAAGATCGTCGGTGGCTGCTCGGCGCACAACGCCTGCGTCGTCCTCCGCGGCGCCGATGCGGACTACGACGAGTGGGGTCCGGGATGGACCGCTACTGAGCTTGCGCCGTACCTCGACCGTGGCGAGCAGGAGCTGCGCACCCGTGTCTTCGTCGAGGACGAGGTCTCACCCTGGCATCGAGCATTCCTGGAAGCGCGCGACGAGGCGATCATCCACTCGGTCAACGCCGTCGGCGCCGTGCGCTGGAGCACGGCGTTCGCGTACCTGGATCCGGCCCGAGAGCGGCGGAACCTGACCATCCGCGCCGACACGCTCGTCGACCGGATCGACCCCGAGGCCGGCACGGTCACGACCGACCGCGGTGAACTTGCCGCCGAGCTGATCGTGCTCGCGGCCGGCGCCTACGGCTCACCTGCGATCCTGCTGCGGAGCGGCATCGGGCCGGGACTCGAGCACGACCTGCCCGTCGGTGAAGGGCTCAGCGACCACGTCGGCGTCGGCTTCGGCTGGGAGACGACCGAGGAGCTCCAGCGGGAGGTGGACGAGTTCGCGAAGCGGGCGCCGGTCTACATGGCACAGGTCACCGTTCGCATCTCCGACCTCTTCTTCTTTCCCGGGCTAGATCCGGGCTGGGAGATCAGCGCTGCGGTGTTCGCGATGAAGCCGTGGTCCCGCGGGCGGGTTTCGCTCCTCTCCGCCGATCCCGCCGCACCGCTCTCGATCGACCACGGCTTCCTCTCGGACGAGCGTGACATCATCGCGCTCGGGGAGGGCGTCGAGCAGCTCCGCGCGATCGCGACAAGCGAGCCGGTGCGCCGCTACGCCGCGCGCGAGGTGCGGCCCGGACCAGAAGTGTCGGCCGCCGTGCACATCCGTGAGAGCGTCCGCGGGTTCTTCCATCCCACGGGCACCTGCGCGCTCGGCCGCGTCGTTGACGCGGAGGCCCGCCTCCTCGGCACTCCGAACGTCATCGTCGCAGATGCCTCGATCATGCCCACGATTCCGACGGCGAACACGAACCTGTCGACGATCGCGATCGCCGAACGCATCGCCGAACGGCTGTGAAGCGCAGGCGGGTCGTTGCCTACGTCACGCGCGTACGTGACAGGCGTAACGAACTGCTCGTCTTCGAGGATCCCGAGCACCCGCACATGGGTGTCCAGGTGCCGGCTGGCCGGCTCGACCCGGACGAAGAGCTCGAGGCTGGGCTGCTCCGGGAGATCGAGGAGGAGGCTGGGCTCCGCAACGCCCGCATCGTCCGAGAGATCCCCGGCTTCGAAGGCCATTACCCGAGCCGGTACGAGAACCACGGCTTCCACGTCGTCCTCGAAGAGGAGGCACCCGACGAGTGGGAGCACGTCGTGGTCGGTCAAGGAGACGACGCCGGGCTCGTGTTTCGCTACCGCTGGGTGCCGCTTGAGCCGGATCCTCACCTGTTCGGGCGACCTCATCCCTTGCTCACGAGCCTCGCTCGCTGAAGATCCGGCAACCGTCGGCGCCCGTACTTGTGGTCATGAGGAATGTCGCGCTGATCCTCGCTGCGCTGTCATTCCTCGGCGGCTGCGGGAGCGGCGACGGCGGCGGGGAGGGCGGCTCCGGGGAGATCAAGGTTGACCTCGCCGAGCAGAACGGCTCCGGCGAGTCCGGAACCGTCACGTTGACGACTGACGGCGAGAAAACGAAGGTCGTGATCGCGCTCGAGAACCCGCCGGCCGTCCCGCAGCCGGCCCACATCCACAAGGGAAGCTGCGACGAGCTCGATCCGAATCCGGCGTTCGGGCTCGAGAACGTCGTCGACGGCGATTCGACGACCGTTGTCGACGAGCCGCTCGAGGACCTGCGCGACGGCGACTACGCCATCAACGTCCACAAGTCCACCGAGCAGCTCGACGTGTACGTCGCGTGCGGGGACGTCGGCGGCTCCGGCTCGGGGCGCGGCGGTTACGGCGACGGCTATTAGGCGCTAGCCGTTCGAAGCTCCCGCAGCGCGGGGCCGAGCGACTGCCCGCCGCGCAGCGTCGGGGCGAACAGGTCGCCGTGTCGTTCGACGCGCTCGAGCGCCTCGCGCATGCCGAAATCCCGCGGTCGCACCTTCTCGCCGAGCTCCTCCCAGCGGAGCGGCGTCGACACCGGCGCGCCGGGCTTGGGTCGCACAGAGTACGCGGACGCGATCGTCTTGCCGTGCCCGTTCTGCCGGTGGTCGACGAGCACGCCGCGCCGCTTCTTGATCAGCCACTCCGTCGTGAGGAGGCCGGGGTGCTCCTGCTCGAGCCTGCGCGAGACCCGCTCGGCGAACTCGTAGGTCTCCGGAAACGACGAGCGGCGTGTAATCGGGACGAGTACATGAATTCCGTCGGCGCCGCTCGTCTTCACATAGGAGCGGAGCTCGAGCCGCTCCAGCGCGTCCCGCACGAGGTGCGCGACGCGGATCGCCTGAGCGAACCCGTTCCGCGACGCGGGCGGGTCGAGGTCGAAGACCACGTAGTCGGGCCGCTCTGGCCGGTCGACGCGCGAGTACCACGCATTCATGTCGATGCAGTTCATCTGCACCATCCACGCGAGCGCCGCCGGCTCGTTCACGAGCACGAAGTCGACGAGCCGAGGTCCGCCCTCGCGCGGCAATGTCCGGAACTGTCGCGTCGGGATCCACGCCGGCAGCCCCTGCGGCGCCTGCTTCTGGAAGTAGGGCCGCTCTCGGATGCCGTGCGGGTAGCGCTTGAGCGTGAAGGGCCGATCGCGCAGGTGCGGGATCAGGGTCGCAGCGACGTCGAAGTAGTAGGTCACGAGGTCGCGCTTCGTCACGCCGTCGCCGGGGAACAGGATGCGCTCCGCGCTCGTCAGCCGCAGCCGGCGGCGGCCGACGCGGAACTCCTCGTGGCTAGCCAACCCCCGCCAAGAGGAAGGCCCGGTTCTCCTTCAGCATCTCCCGGGCGATCACGAGCCGTTGGATCTCGTTCGTGCCCTCGTAGATCTGGGTGATCTTGGCGTCGCGCATCATCCGCTCGAGCGGGTACTCCTGCATGTAGCCGTAGCCGCCGAGGATCTGGACGGCGTCGGTCGTGACCTCCATCGCGACGTCGGAGCAGTAGAGCTTCGCCATCGCGCTGATCTTCGTCAGATCGGAGCCGTCGGCCCCCTCGTCGATCAGCTGCCCGCACTTGTAGAGGAGCAGGCGCGCGGCCTCGCACTTCGTCTCCATGTCGGCGAGCTGGGCTGC
>JBKPFE010000212.1:0-5661 GCA_046728705.1 Actinomycetota bacterium | reverse complement strand
GACGACGAGCGTGACACCTCGCTCCTCGAGCCAACGCGCCATCGCCTCGTCCCGCGCCTCCCGGCTCACGTAGTCGTCGGCGGTGAAGACACCGGACTCGATGCCCGCCGCCTTGGCCCGCTTCAGCGCGCCCACTCCCGGCTTATTCGACGCCACACACGCGATTGGGAGTCCGGCGTCGATCAGGGCCTGGAGGTTCGTGCCCTCGCCGCTGACCAGGACTCCGATCACGCGCGCACGATCCGGCCGATCACGAGGGCGTCGCCGGGATCCGCGACAACGGCGCAGTAGCCGATCCCGAGGTTGAACACACGGCGCAGCTCGCCCTCGACGACGTGGCGCGCCAACCAAACGAAGACGGGCGGGCGCTCCCAGGCGTCCCAGGCGATCTCGGCCCGCAGCCCCTCCGGAACGATGCGCTCGAGATTGCCCGCGATCCCGCCGCCCGTGACGTGCGCCAGCCCCTGGACGTCGGCCAGCCCGCGGACGTCGTCGAGGTAGAGCCGGGTGGGGGCGAGCAGGTCGTCGCCCTGGTAGTCCTCTTCCTCCAGGATCCGCCGGACGAGCGTGAAGCCGTTGGCGTGGACGCCTGCCGACGGAAAGCCGATGACCGCGTCGCCTTCCTGGATCCGCGAGCCGTCGATGAGCCGGTCGCGCTCGACGAGACCAACACAGGTGCCGGCGAAATCGAGTTCCTCGTCCTGGTAGATCCCCGGGAGCTCGGCCGTCTCCCCGCCGATGAGCGCGACCCCGGCGTCGCGGCAGACCTTGGCTGCGCCCTCGACGAGCTCGGCTACCTGCTCGACGTCGATCTTGTTTGCGGCCACATAGTCGAGGAGAAAGAGCGGGTTGGCGCCGGTGGTCAACACGTCGTTGATGCAGTGCGCGGCGAGGTCGGCGCCGCAATCGCGCAGCCGCCCTCGCTGCCGAGCGAGGATGAGCTTCGTCCCGACGCTGTCGGTCGAGGCCGCGAGCAGGCGGCGATCGTCGAGCGGGTAGAGCCCGGCGAAGGCGCCGAAGCCGAGGGCGCCGGTGGACTCGACGGCGGCGCGAAGCCGCTCGACGACAGACTCGGCCGCCGCGAGCGAAACCCCCGCCGCCTCATACGTCCTACCCTCCAACCGCGATGCACTCTAAAGCCGTCGAATGACGAGCCTGACGCAGCTGCTGCCGATCGCGCTGCTGGCGATCTTCTACTGGCGCCGAGCGCGAACGCTGGCCGCGCGTGGTGCGCCGGTCCCCTGGTGGCGCCAAGCCTCGTTCGGCCTGTCCCTCGTCCTGCTCGCCGCTGCCTCGCTGATGCCGTTCGAGGATGAGTTCTTTTTCGTCCACATGCTCCAGCACGTCGTCATCGGCGACCTCGCCGCGCTGGCGTTCGTGCTCGGTCTGACCGGTCCCCTCCTGCGACCGCTGCTGGCCGTCGCGCCGATCTCCCGGCTCCGCGTGCTTGCGCACCCTCTGGTCGCGCTGCCGCTCTGGGCGGCCAACCTCTACGTGTGGCACCTGCCGAGGCTGTACGAGGCCGCAATCCACCATGGCGTTGTTCACGCGCTCGAGCACCTGTTCTTCTTCAGCACCGGTGTGCTGATGTGGGGCGCCGTGGTCGAGGTGCTGCCGGGCCCGGAGTGGTTCGGAACGGCGGCGAAGTTTGGCTACGTCGTCGCCGTTCGGCTGATCGAGACGGTACTCGGCAACGTCTTCATCTGGTCGGGCACGCCGATCTATTCGACGTACGACGATCTCGCGGATCAAGGCTGGGCGGGGACGATCATGATGATCGAGGGCTCGCTGGTGACGATCGGCGCCCTCGCCTGGCTCTTTCTGAAGCTGGCGGCGGAGGGAGAGCTCCTCCAGCAACTGCTCGAACAGGGCCTCGATCCGCGCACCGTCCGGCGAGCGGTTCGCTACGGCCGCGGGGAGGAGCTGGAGGGCACAGGCTGAACTCGTGCGGCACGCAACATGCGTTCGACCGGCGTCCATCACGTCGACCTAGTCGTCTCGTCGATCGAGCGCAGCCTGCCCTTCTACCGCGATCTGCTCGGACCGTTGGGGTGGCATCGGATCTCGGAAGTCGAAGGTGAGCGCGGCGAGACGATCTGGTACTTCGGAGGCCCTGGGACCTCGATCGGCCTCCGGGCAGCCCAGTCGGAGACCGCAGGCGGCTACGACCGCTACCGGCTCGGCCTCCATCACCTCGCCTTCGAGGCGTATTCGCGCGGCCTGGTCGACGAGCGGGCTCAGTGGCTTCGCGAGCAGGGCGCCGAGATCGAGAGCGAGCCGCAGGAATACAGCTATCTGCCGGGCTACTACGCGGTGTTCTTCTACGACCCCGACGGGCTCAAGCTCGAGATCGTTCACATTCCCGGTCAAGCAGCCTGAGAGGCTTCAACATGATGTGCTTCAGGCAGCACAAGGCTCATTGTGTTGGAGCCTCTCTTGAAACGAAAGGAGCGAAGCATGTCGACAACACCACCTCCCGAGCAGCCGACCGAGGTGACTCCCCGCTCGTACGGCGGCGGCGGCGTCACCGTCGACGTCGCCCGCCTGCCCATCCCCGGCAACGCGGAGTTCGCGCTCTATCTTGTGGCGCTGATCGTCGCCTGGATCGTCGTGTGGAGCACGGACTCGCTCGTCGCGAACCATTGGTTCCAGTTCTTCACGGTTACGACCGCCATCTACATTCTCTCGCGCGGCATCGCCAAAGCGAGCCGCGTGCTCGAGCAATAACTAGACGCCGGCAGGTTCGAAGCGAAACTTGGCGAGTGTCCGGCCCGCGGGGACGCGGGTCGGATACTCCCTCGTGAAGCAGGCGCGGCAGAACTCCGATCCGGGTCGGGTCGTCGCCCGCTGCACGCCCTCGAGCGACAGATGGGCGAGGGTGGTCGCGCCGATCTGGCGCCGCGTCTCCTCGATCGTCTGGCCTGCTGCGACCAACTGGCGGTCGTCGCCGAAGTCGATTCCGTAGAAGCAAGGGGAGACGATCGGCGGCGACGAGACGCGGATGTGCACCTCGGTCGCGCCCGCCTCGCGCAGCATCGCGACGAGCTGGCGCATCGTCGTTCCGCGGACGATCGAATCGTCGACGACGACCACCCGCTTGCCCGTGACTACCGCGAGCGGGTTGTACTTGAGCCTGACGCCCTGCTCCCGCAGGCCCTGATCGGGCTGGATGAAGGTCCGCCCGACGTAGCGGTTCTTGATCAGGCCTTCCGCGAACGGGATCCCGGATGCGCGGGCGAAGCCGATCGCAGCCGGCGTCCCGGAGTCCGGTACCGGCATGACCAGATCGGCTTCGACAGGCGCTTCGCTCGCGAGCGCCTCGCCCATTCGGACCCGTGCGGCGTGCACCTCCTCGGCCGCGAGCTGCGAGTCGGGCCGAGCGAGGTAGATGAACTCGAACAGACACAACGCGGGGCGCGCGGGCTCGATCACCTGGTGCGACTCGAGCCCGCCGTCGATCGCCACGAGCTCTCCTGGCCGGACTTCGCGCTCGAGCTCGGCGCCAACCAGATCGAGCGCGCAGCTCTCCGAAGCGAGCACCCAGTCGTCGCCGAGCCGGCCGAGCACGAGCGGGCGGAAGCCATGCGAATCGCGAAAGCCGATGAGCTTCCCCTCGGCAAGGGCGACGACCGTCGTTGCGCCTTCGAGCCGGGCGAGCGTGTTCCCGACCGCTTCGGGCAGCGGCGCCGGATCATTGGCAATCGAGGCCGCGATCAGCTCGGAGTCCGACGTGGAGGCAGGCCGGACGCCTTCGTCCTCGAGCTGGGCGCGCAGCTCCTCGGCGTTCGTGAGGTTGCCGTTGTGGCCGAGGGCGATGGTGCGGGCTCGACCGTGATGGACGAGCGGCTGCGCATTCGCCCACTGCGTCGAGCCGGTCGTGGAGTAGCGCGTGTGTCCGATCGCGATGTCGCCCTGGAGCCCGCCCAGCGTCTGCTCGGAGAAGACCTGCGCGACGAGTCCCATGTCGCGGAGGACGGTGAGGCGACCGGAGTCGGAGACCGCGATCCCAGCCGATTCCTGCCCCCGGTGCTGCAGCGCGAAGAGGCCGAAGTAGGCGACGCGCGCCACATCTCGCGCGGGCGCTCGGATCCCGAAGACGCCGCACACTTAGACCTCACCTACTTCCATGGCGAAGTCGGGGACGGTAGCGCCGGCGAGGACGAAGCGCACGGTGTGCGGGTTGGCCACGTCCAGCTCCGCCTCGACGCCGCTCCATGCGGCCATCTCGGCAAGAGCGGTGTCGAGCCCGCCGTCGGAGACGTCGTGGACGAGCGAGAGCTCTGGAGCGGCCTGCCACACGCGCCGGATGAGTGCTGCTTCATGCTCGAGGTCGAGCTCCGCCGGTCCCCGCACGACACTCAGCTTGTCGCCGCGCCGCCAGCCTTGTGGCACTCGGCGCACGTCGGGGACGATGCCGATGCAGCCGACCACGGGCGTCGGTGGGATCGAGCGCCCGTCGGTGTCGTTGTAGAGCGAGACGTTCCCGGAGACGACCGGGATTCCCAGCGCCTCGGCCGCCTGGGCGATGCCCTCGATCGCCTGTTCCAGCTCCCAGGCGATCTCCGGCTTCTCTGGATTCCCGAAGTTGAGGCAGTCGGTGAGGCCGATCGGCTCACCGCCGCAGCAGGCGACGTTGCGCGCAGCGTCGAGCACGGCGAGCGCGCCGGCGCGGAACGGGACACGTTCTCCGACGGGCGGGCCGTCCAGCGACACCGCCAGCCCGCGTAACGACGGGCGCAGTCGAAGCACGGCGGCATCCAGCCCGGGCCGGCGGATCGTCCGCGAGCCGACGAGTTGGTCGTACCGCTCGTAGATCCACTCCCGGCTGCGCAGGTTGGGCTCGAGTGGGGGCGTCGCGAGCGGCGTTTCTGTCGTGAGTGTCGAGACCCGATAGCGCGGGCATTCGTCGGTGAGGAGTCGGGCCGGAATCTCACCCACGAGCTCGCCGCCCTGGAACGCGCGCAGCTCGCCGCTGTCGGTGACCTCGCCGATCACGGCATGGTTCAGCTCCCATTTCCGGCAGACCTCGGCGACTTCGTCCGGGCGCGAGGTCACGCACACCATTCGCTCCTGACTCTCGGAAATCATGATCTCCCACGGCTCGAGGTCGTCCTCCCGTAGCGGGACCTGGTCGAGCTCGACGTCGACGCCGGCGCCCTCGCGGGCCATCTCGGCAAGGGCGGACGCGAGCCCGGCCGCGCCGCAGTCCTGCAGCGAGTCGACGAGGCCGAGCCCGACCAGCTCCTGGCTCGCCTCGATCAGCTTCTTGCCGGTGAACGGGTCGCCGATCTGGACGGTGGGACGCTTGTCGTCATCCTCCTCCCCGAGCTGCTGGCTCGCGAGCACGCTGGCGCCCCCGATCCCGTCGCGCCCGGTCGTCGCGCCGTAGAGGACGATCGCTCGGCCGGGCGCCGATGCCTTCGCCCTGGTGAGGCGCTCCTTCGGGAGCAGGCCCACGCACATGGCGTTGACGAGGCAGTTGCCGCGGTAGGCTTCGTCGAAGACGGCCTCGCCGCCGACCGTCGGCACTCCTACACAGTTGGCATACGCGGCTATTCCGGACACGGCCCGTTCGAACGTCCAATCGGGCTCCGCGAAGCGGAGCCCGTCCAGGAGCGCGATCGGCCGCGCTCCCATTGCGATCACGTCGCGGAGGATCCC
>JBKPFE010000052.1:0-2529 GCA_046728705.1 Actinomycetota bacterium | reverse complement strand
CTCGAGCAGCTCGTCCTTCGACAGCTCACTGACCTCGTGCGCCGTGCGTCCCTGCACCATCTCGGTCAGCATCGACGTCGCCGCCTGGCTGATCGCGCAGCCGCGGCCCGAGAACTTGACCTCGTCGATCGTCTCCCCGTCGTCACCGAAGGCGACGTAGATGGAAACCTCGTCGCCGCAAAGCGGGTTCACCCCTTCCGCGGAGGCGTCGGCGTCCTCGATCACCCCGTGCCCGCGCGGGTTCTTGTAGTGATCCAGGATCACCTCGCGATAAAGGTCTTCCATTTGGAAATGAGGCTAGCCGAAGACCTTGCGGACGCGGTGCAAGCCTTCGGCCAGCCGGTCGATCTCCTCCGGCAGCGTGTAGAGGTAGAAGCTTGCCCGGTTGGTCGCAGCCACGCCGAGGCGCTGCATCAGCGGCTGGCAGCAGTGATGCCCCGCGCGGATCGCGACGCCTTCCCAGTCGAGAACCTGTGCAACGTCGTGCGGGTGGACGCCGTCCATGTTGAAGCTCACGATCCCGGCGCGCCGGTCGGCCGGTGGACCGTAGAGCACGATTCCGGGTACGTCCGCGAGCCGCTCCAGCGCGTAGCCAAGAAGCTCGTGCTCATGGCGCTCGATCGCCTCGAGCCCGACCGCGTTCAGGTAGTCGACGGCGGCGCCGAACCCGACCGCCTCGGCGATTGGCGACGTCCCGGCCTCGAACTTGTGTGGTAGCTCGCCCCAGGTCGTCTCCTCGAACTGGACCTTCTTGATCATGTGCCCGCCGAGGTTGAACGGCTCCATCTCCTCGAGCAGCGCGCGGCGCCCCCAGAGCGCGCCGACCCCGCTCGGGCCGCACATCTTGTGCGCCGAAAAGGCGAGGAAGTCGCATCCGAGTGCCTGCACGTCGATCGCGCGGTGCGGCGCCCCCTGCGCTGCGTCGACAACCATGATCGCCCCGTGGTCGTGCGCCCAGCCGGACAGCCGCTCGACCGGGTTGACCGTCCCGAGCGCGTTGGAGACGAGGTTGGTCGCGACGACCTTCACCTCGCCGTCGGCGGCGATGCCGTCGAGCGCCTCGAGGTCGAGCTCGCCGCCGTCGGTGAGCGGGATCATGCGGAAGCCGGCGCCGGTCCGGCGCGCCACGTACTGCCAGGGGACGAAGTTCGAGTGATGCTCGAGCTCGGTGACGACGACGAGGTCGCCTGGGCCGAGGTTCGTCAGCCCCCAGGCGTAGGCGACGAGGTTCAATCCCTCGGTCGCATTGCGGGTGAAGATCACCTCGCGGGAGGAGGGCGCGTTGACGAAGCGTGCGACCTTCTCCCTCGCTCCCTCGAACCCCTCGGTCGCTCGCTCGGCGAGCGCGTAGACGCCGCGGTGCACGTTGGCGTAGGAGGTCTCGTAGAAGCGCGTCATCGCGTCGAGCATCTGCCGCGGCTTCTGCGCGGTCACCGCGGAGTCGAGGTAGGCGAGCGGCTTTCCGTGGATCTCCTGCGCGAGGATCGGGAAATCCGCCCGCAGAGCGCGCGCGTCGAGCTCGGTGTCCGCCCGGACGGCCATGAACCCATCGTACCCCTGCCCCGACACTCTCCCGAAGCGATGAGTACCCTTTGCGCGCGTGAAGCTTCGTTTGCTCCTGCTTCTCCTTGTCGGCCTGCTGGCAGGTTGTGGAGGCGGCGACGGAGACGGCGATGAAGACGATGGCGGAACCGAAGCCAGCGCCGGCGCAACGGTGTTCGCCGATGCAGGCTGCGGCAGCTGCCACACGTTCTCTCCTGCTAACTCGACGGGCAACGTCGGGCCCAACCTCGACGACGCCGACGTCACGTTCGAGCAGGCCGTCCAGCAGATCACGAACGGCGGCGGCGGAATGCCGGCGTTCAAGGACGAGCTGAGCGAGCAGGAGATCGAGGACGTCGCGCGCTACGTCTCGGAGGGCGGCTCGGCAACGGGCGGCGGCGGCACCGGAGGGGCCGCTGTCGGCCCTTTTCGCCCTGACAACACCCGGCTAGAGGGCTGTCTCGACACCGACTGCCGCCGCCAGGCGTTCGGCAACGTCGCCTACCGCGAGGGGGCGAAGGCGGCGCTCGACCTCTTCGAAGAGAAGATGGCCGACCAGCCGATCGAGGCCGACTGTCACCGGATCGCGCACACGATCGGCGCCGCCTCGTTGGAGTACTACGACGGCAGCGTTGCGAAGGCACTCGCCAACGGTCGCTCGACGTGTTGGTCCGGCTACTACCACGGCGTAGTCGAGCGCTCATTCGTCGGCAGCTCGCGTGCGGAACTGCCCAAGCGCTCACGCGCGATCTGCAAGGACCCGGATATCCGGCGCACGAGCTTCCTGGCGTACCAGTGTGTCCACGGGCTCGGGCACGGGCTGATGATCCACACCGGCTATGACCTGCCGGGCTCGCTGGACGTCTGTGACCAGCTCGAGACTGGCTGGGACGCCGACTCGTGCGAGGCCGGAGTCTTCATGGAGAACATCTCGTCCTCCTACGGGATCAAGTCCCGCTGGCTCCGCGACGACGACCTGATCTACCC
>JBKPFE010000334.1:0-1571 GCA_046728705.1 Actinomycetota bacterium | reverse complement strand
GATCGGCGGCCCGCGGTTCTACGAGCGGGCCGAGGTCAAGGATCTGATCGCCTACCTCCAGGTGATCGACAACCCGTTCGACGCCGTGAGCCTGCAGCGGATCGCCAACCGCCCGCGCCGCGGGATCGGCGACGCGTCGCTGGCGAGGCTGCAGGCCTACGCCGACGGCCACGGCCTTTCGCTCTGGGAGGCGCTCGAGTTTCCCGAGGAGGCGGGGCTCGGCCCGGCCCAGGCGCGGGCCGTCAATGCCTTCCGCACGCTCATCCAGTCGCTGCAGGCGGGGGCGCTGGAGCTCGCGGTCGACGAGCTGGTCGAGCGGACGCTCGACCGCAGCGGCTACCGAGCCGCGCTCGAGGCCGAGCGCACGATCGAGGCGCAGGGCCGGATCGAGAACCTGCAGGAGCTCGTCGGCGTGGCACAGGAGTACGAAGCGAGCGCGCCCGAGCCAAACCTCTCGACGTTCCTCCAGGAGATCTCGCTCTTTTCCGACCAGGACGCTCTCCGCGACCAGCAGAGCCTCGTCACGCTGATGACGCTCCACAACGCCAAGGGGCTCGAGTTCCGCGCCGTGTTCATGATCGGGATGGAGGAGGGCGTGTTCCCGCATTCCCGCTCGCTCGAGGAGAACTCACTGGAGGAGGAGCGCCGGCTCGCGTACGTCGGCATGACGCGCGCCAAGGAGTGGCTGACGCTGACGCACGCCTCGGCCCGTGCGCTCTACGGCAGCCGCAACTACAACCTGCCCTCGCGCTTCCTCGACGAGCTGCCGCAGGACGAGCTCCACCGCGAGCGGCTCCGGCCGACCTCCTGGTCCGGCTACGGGTCGCCGACGGCGCGGATCCAGCCTCGCGGTGAGACGCCGGAGCTCTCGACGGGGGACTCCGTCCGGCACCAGACGCTTGGCGAGGGGATCGTCACCGCAGTCGAGCCTGGCGGCGTCGTCAGCGTTCGCTTCGCGGGAGAGGACGCCGACCGCAGGCTCGTGCTCGACTACGCGCCGCTGGAGAGAGTGGGTTGAGCTGGGAGATCCGCACGGCCACGCCGGACGAGTTTCCGGACGTCTTCACGCCGATCATGCATTACTTCGGTTCGAGACCGGGGGTCGAGTTCGCCGAGCGCTTCGGACCGAACATCCCGCCCGACCGGATTCACGCCGCCGTTGACGACGGTGCGGTCGTCGGCAGCGGCGGTGCCTTCCCGCTCGAGACCAGTGTCCCGGGCGGGTTTGTGCGCGCTGCCGGAGTCACGCTCGTCGGCGTCCTCCCGACACACCGGCGCCGCGGGATCCTCCGCGCGCTCATGCGCGTTCAGCTCGACGACGTCCACGAGCGCGGCGAGCCGATCGCCTATCTCTGGGCCTCGGAAGACGCGCTGTACGGCCGCTACGGGTACGGCGTTGCATCGTTCAGCGGCAACATCGAGGTCCAGCGCGACCGCGCAGCGTTCTACCGCGACTTCGAGCCGGCCGGGACGATCCGGCTGGTTGAAGCTGAAGAAGCGGTCGACCCGTTCTCCGAGATTCAGCGGCGCGCCGCGGCGCAGCACCCGGGAATGTTCGTCCGGACACCCGA
>JBKPFE010000220.1:0-2845 GCA_046728705.1 Actinomycetota bacterium | reverse complement strand
ATGGGCGACCAGGAAGCGCAGGTTCGGAGCGAGGCCCTGGAGAAAGGCCGCGCGCTCATCGATTGTCTCAACGCGGTTGTGGAGATAGAACGCCTGCCCCCCGCGGGCAACCTCCCGCTCGAGCGCCTGCTTGATCAGCTCATCGTCGAACTCGCCGACGTGCGTGCGGATCGGCCGTCGGCCCTCCGGCGGTGTCTCGATTACTGAGATGTCGCGGAGGCCCGACAGCGACATGTGGAGCGTACGTGGGATCGGCGTCGCGCTCAAGGCGAGCACGTCGACCTCGAGCCGAAGCTGCCGCAGGAGCTCCTTCTGCGCGACGCCGAACCGCTGCTCTTCGTCGACGATCACGAGACCGAGGTTCTTCGGGATCACGTCGCGTGAGAGTACGCGGTGCGTGCCGATCAGGACGTCGACCTTGCCCTCCGCGAAATCGGCGAGCACCTGCTTCGTGTCCTTCGCAGTCCGGAACCGCGAGACCATCTCGACGCGGACCGGAAAGTCCCGGTAGCGCTCGCGGAAGGTGTTCCAGTGCTGCTGGGCGAGCACGGTCGTCGGGACGAGCATGAGCGTCTGTTTGCCGTTGACCGCGGCTGCGAACGCCGCCCGGACGGCGACCTCTGTCTTGCCGAAGCCGACGTCGCCGCAAACGAGCCGGTCCATCGGCCGCGGCGCCTCGAGATCCTCCTTGACCGCCTCGATCGCGGCCCGCTGGTCGTCGGTCTCCCGGTACGGAAAGCTCGCCTCGAGCTGCTCGAGGTATTCGTGGCGCAGGTCGTACGCGAAGCCTAGGACCTGCTGGCGCTGGGCGTAGAGCCGCAGGAGCTCGCCGGCGAGCTCGCGGATACCCTCGCGGGCCCGGCTCTTGAGCAGCTGCCATGCCTTCCCGCCGAGCTTCGAGAGCGCCGGCGCGCCGTTCATTCCGACGTAGCGGGAGACCTTCCCCAGTTGCTCGTGTGGAACGTAGAGGCGGTCGTCACCGCGGAAGGCGAGCAGGAGGTAGTCGCGCGTGATTCCGGCGACCTCCCTCGTCTCGAAGCCGAGCAGCCGGCCGACGCCGTGGTCCTCGTGGACGACGTGGTCGCCGGTACGGAGGTCGGCAAACGACTGGAGCGAGCGGCCGACGCGCGCCGCCGCTCGCGGCTTGCGGCGGAAGACCTGGGTATCGGGGAGCAGTGCGATGCCGAGATCGCGCCAGACGAAGCCGCGGCGTGCGGGTGACACCGCGTAGAGGAGCTCGGCCTCTCCTGGGAGCCCATCGCCGGGCTCGAAGAGGCGCGCCTCGACGCGCCGGAGCAGGTTCTGATTCCGAAGCGCCTCGCCCTGGTGGGCGAAGGCGACGACGACGCGGAGCCCGGCGCGCACGAGCGCACCGAGCTCGTTCTCGGCCTCGGCCAGGCCGCGCGCGGCGATCGCCGGCCGCTGCGCCTCGAACCCGAACGGCTGGCCGCTCGGGAACGGATCGAGCTCGGCGGCGCCCTCGAGCGGCTGCGGCTCGAGCTCCTCCTCCGCCCAGTGCTCGCGCACGGCGTCGGGCTGCCAGACCAGGTCGGGAGCGCGGCCGAGCGGCGGGACGAGATCGTCCGGGACCGGGATCGGCTCGTCCTCGTCGACCAGTATCGGTTCGACGAGGTCCGAGCGCCGTTCGGCCGCCGGGTAGATCACCGCCTCGTCGACGGTATGCAGCGTGCGCTGGGTGAAGGGTGAAAACGCGCGAATCGATTCGATCTCGTCCCCGAAGAGCTCGATTCGGAGCGGTTCGCGCCCGGTGGTCGGGAAGACGTCGACGATGCCGCCGCGCACGGCGAACTGGCCGCGCTCCTCCGCCCGCTCGGCCCGTTCGTAGCCGGCGAGCGCGAGGCGCTCGGTCAGGTCATCGGCGTCCTGGGGTAGCCGGATTGGCTGCGGCCGGTCGTCGCGCGGCGGCATGCCCTCCGCGACGGCGGCGGCCGAGGCGGCGACCAGCCCTCCGGCGGCGAAGACGCCGAGCGCACGCGCTCGCTCGCCCACGAGGTGCGGAGCGGGATCGAGTCCCGATTCCCAGCGGACGCCGCGGCTGGGCAGGAGCGCGACCTGCTCGGGACCGAGGAACCAACCGGCCGCCTCGGCGACGTCCCGCGCGTCAGCGTCCTCGGGCAGGAGCACGAGGAGCCCGCGGTCGAGCTCGGTGTGCAGGGCGGCAAGGACGAGCGGCAGCGCCGGGTCGGAGACGCGAGCTCTCGGCCCGCGACGGTCGGCGGCCTCGACGGCGAGGCCCTTGTGCGACTCCCGGAGCTCGTCCAGGAACGCCTGAAACCGCTCGCCGGCGGCAAGTTCTTGCGCGAGTGTGTGGAGTACCGGTCGGTCCATGACGAACGCCGGAACCGTCAAGTTCCGGGCCCGGGAATGGTACGTGCGGGTCCCATCCCTAGCCCCCACCCACCCCCGGGGCACTCGAGGCTAGCCGGCCGCATTCAACGTCTCTGGAGCGAATGTGTGCCGGAAGGGGATCGCGCTCCGGCTTCGCGCGTTCGCGTCTCAGTTGTAGCGGCGCTGAGCTTCCTCGAGTGAGCCCACGCCGATCGTCTCGACCGCGTCCGCTGCTCGGGCGACGAGTGCATCGACGTCCATCTCCGGGTCGAACTTCGAGAGCACGTAGTCGGAGACGCTCCGGCGGTCGCCCCGACCCGGGCGGCCGACGCCGATCCGGAGCCGCAGGAACTCATTCGTCCCCAGCGCCTGTGCGATCGAGCGGAGTCCGTTGTGGCCGGCTAAACCGCCGCCCAGCCGCGCCTGGAGCCGCTCCGGCTCGAGGTCGACGTCGTCGTGGACGACGAGCAGCGCCCCCGGATCCACCTTGAAGAAG
>JBKPFE010000077.1:0-7699 GCA_046728705.1 Actinomycetota bacterium | reverse complement strand
GCCCGGGGCGCCCTGCCGCCCCCCGCCCCGACCTAATCTCGGCGCTTTGGGGGGGGGCGCGCCCAACCCCCCCCCCGCGGCGAGGTAAGAATCCGCCTGTGGCCAGGCGGGACGAGGTCGAGAGGGCGCCCGCCGGCGAGGAGGCGCCGACAGTGGTCTCCCGGCTCGGCCGCTACCAGCAGGCCGGCGGCCTCGTGACCGCCCTGATCACAACCGTCCTCGCCTTCCTCCTGGCCGGTCTCGTCGTCGTGGCGACCACCGGGAAGAACCCGCTCCCGATCTACCGTGGGATCCTCGACGGCACCGGCCTCACCTGGCTTATCCACTGGTTCGTCGATGTGCGGACGATCGGCGGGACGCACGACCTCTACCCGACCGAAGCCGACGCGGTCGCGATCGCCGCGATCAATCTCCAGCAGACGCTGATCCTGACGACGACCCTGATCCTGACGGGACTCGCGGTCGCGTTCGCGTTCCGCTGCGGGCTCTTCAACATCGGCGGACAGGGGCAGTACCTCGTCGGCGTGACGGTGGCGGTCGCGATCGGAGCCGAGATCAGCGGCCTTCCGCGGGGAGTTCACGTTCCGCTCGCGCTTGGCTGTGCCGCGCTTGCAGGCGCGGCCTGGGCCGGGATCGCCGGCCTCATGCGCGCAACCGTCGGCGCCCACGAGGTGATCACGACGATCATGCTCAACTGGATCGCCTTCTGGGTCGCGAGCTATCTCTTCAGCATCGGCGGCCCGCTCCAGAGCGACACCCAGCGCTCGGTCCCGATCTCGAACGACGTCGCCGACTCGGCCAAGCTGCATGTGCTCTGGGGCGGCGTCCAGGGCCTGAACATCGGCTTTCTCCTCGCCCTCGGCGCCCTCGTTGTCTTCTGGGCGCTCATGAACCGCTCGACGCTCGGTTACGAGGTGCGGGCGGTGGGCTACAACCCGGAGGCCGCGCGCTATGGCGGCATCAGCGTCGCCCGCAACTACTTCCTGGCGATGGCGATCGCCGGTGGGTTCGCGGGCCTTGCGGGCGCCATCGATCTCCTCGGGTGGCAGTACCGATACGGCCAGATCGACGTCCAGCAGGCCGAGCTCGGCTTCGTCGGGATCGCTGTCGCCCTCCTCGGCCGCAACACGGCGCTCGGGATCCTCTGCTCGGCCCTGCTGTTCGGCGCCCTCCTGACCGGCACGAGCACGAGGAACCTCAACCCGGACATCTTCGATCCGGAGTTGGCCGGCAACCTGACGCTGATCATCCAGGGGCTCGTCGTGCTCTTCGTCGGTGCCGATCTGCTTGTCATCTCCGTCTGGAGGGCGCGGAAGCGGTTGCCGCTGCCACGGCGCAAGCCGAGGGCGGCGGGCTCATGAGACATCGCTTGCGATGTCGCTGTCAGGCCGTGCGAGCTTTGCTCGCGCGGCCGTCTGCAATGACCGGTCGACACGATCGAAGCTCGAAGGTTCGGCTATGAGCCCGTCCTGGAACCGACGGATCGGGTTAGCGGGCATCGGAATCGCGGCTCTCGGCGTCTGGCTGATGCTGCCGCCGGTCGGCGAGGCGCTCCGCGACGTCACTGGAATCTACGAGGTCATCCCTGTCGCGCTCGGCATCTTCGCGATCGCAGCAGGGATCTGGGTCGTCAGCCGCGGCGAGCGGAAGGTCGGCTGGGCGGCGATCGGCTGCGGGGTGATCGGAATCGCCCTGGGTCTCGCGGCCGCGCAAGCGAGCATGACCGAGCACGAGGCCGTGTTCGTCTGGTCGAGCCTGTTCGCGGCAACCCTGCGCTGGGCGACGCCCTTGATCTTCGCCGCGATCGGCGGCATGTTCTCCGAGCGCAGCGGGGTGGCGAACATCGCGCTCGAGGGGATGATGCTCGCGGGGGCGTTCTTCGGCATTTGGGGCGCCGTCCGCTTCGACCACTGGGCCCTCGGACTGCTGACCGCGATGGCGGCGGGTGGAGCGCTGGCCCTGGTCCACGCCTTCTTCTCGATCCATCTGCGCGCCGACCAGATCGTCAGCGGGACGGCGATCAACTTCCTGGCCCTGGGGCTGACGGGCTACCTGTACATCGACATCTACGGCGACCAGGGCACGCCGGCCGAGCTCTCGACGATCCCGAACGTGCACCTCGCCTTCCTCGACGACGTCTATTTCCTCGGACCGATCTTCGGGGACATGAACCTGATGATCTGGCTCGCCCTGGCGACGGTCGTCCTCTCGTGGCTCGTCCTCTTCAAGACCCCGATCGGGCTCCGCATCCGTTCCGTGGGAGAGCACCCGCGCGCGGCCGACACGGTCGGGATCTCGGTCTACAAGATTCGGTATGCCGCCGTCACTGTCTCGGGTGTACTCGCCGCGCTCGGAGGCGCCTACCTCTCGATCGGGTTCGTCGGGTCGTTCGGCGAGAATATGACCGTGGGTAGAGGATTCATCGCGCTCGCGGCGCTGATCTTCGGGATGTGGAAGCCGTTCGGCGCCTTCGGCGCCGCGCTTCTCTTCGGCTTCTCGAGCGCGCTCGCCCGCTCACTGCCGGAGTACTCCGAGCAGGCGGCGCTCCTGTTCGAGACCCTGCCCTACGTCTTGACCCTGATCGCGGTCGGAGGACTGATCGGCCGCTCGATTCCGCCCGCCGCTATTGGCCGGCCTTACGAGAAGCAATAGCGAAGGCCGATCGATCAGCGCGAGCGCGGTTGCCTCCGTGCTGGTCGGGCTGGTAGCCGTCGCGACGATTCCGGCGGCGATCCTCTTCGCGGAGCGGTGGGAGCGGATCACGCTGCTCGAGTCGTCGGTAGCGATCGCACCGGCGTTCGTCCTCGGGCTCACGGCCGTCTTCCTCGGCCGGCGGGCGAGGAAGTCGATCGACCGAACCCTCGGCCGCGTCAGGGGCTCCAAACTAGCGTTCGTCGGGCGGTTTCTCGGCTGGCTGACGTTGTACATCGCGGTGACCGCGTCGATCTCGGTCGCCACCTACTACGTGCTTCGCCAGATTGCCTAGCTCCTGCGTCGAACCTGTCTAGACTGAGCGCGCCGCCTGATGTTCGAGATCGGCAACAGCCTTCGTGAGGCGCGCATGCGCCAAAGCCTCGATTTTCCCGAGATCGAGCAGGCGACCAAGATTCGGCCCAAGTACCTCCGAGCGCTCGAGGACGAGCAGTTCGACATCCTCCCGGGCCAGACCTACGTCAAGGGCTTCCTGCGCTCGTACGCGGAGTACCTGGGTCTCGACGGCCAGCTCTACGTCGACGAGTACAACTCGCGCTACATCCACGTCGACGAAGAGACGCCGCTGCGGGCGCGGAGCACCTCCTCGCTCAGTCGTGCCGGCCCGCGCTTCGAGACGAGCGTCGTGCTCGTCGCCCTGGCCGCGATCGGGATCCTGACGCTGCTCGTCTTCGCGGCTTGGCGCTTCGGCAGCAACACCCCCGACACCGCCATCCCCGACTTCTCGACCCAGCCGCCGGCGGCGAGCTCGACGACGAAGGCGAGGAAGCGCACGACGACACCACTCGCGAGAGCCAGGATGACGCTGACCGGCGCGCTCGGGGACAGCTGGGTGGCGGTATACGCCAATTCGCCCGCCGGCAGGCTGCTCCACGAGGGAACGGTCGAGGCTGGTAGGAGCGTGCGGTTCGGCGTCGAGCGTGTCTACCGCCGGTACTTCGTCCGCATCGGCAGGCCGGGCAATCTGCGCATGACCGTGAACGGCCGCATGCGCGAGCTTCCCAGGAGAGGGCCGGTCTACGTCACCGCCAGACGAGTCACGAGAGCAACCGGCGCGACCTAAGGCAGCCGTCCTCGTCACGGGCACGGAGCTCGTCCGGGGCGGGCGGGTGGACGAGAACGGGCCCTTTCTGGCGCGCGAGCTGTCCTCTCGTGGTGTCGCGCCCGAGCGGATCAGCGTGATCGGGGACCGGCCGGAGCAGCTCGAGGCGGCGCTCCGAGACGCGCTGGAGCTCGATCTCGTCGTCATCTCCGGCGGCCTTGGACCGACGCATGACGACCGCACCGTCGAGCTACTCGCCCGCGCTGCAAACCGCGAGCTCCGCGTCGATCCGGCGCTCGAGGGCGAGATCGAGCACGTGGTGCGCGGGCTTGCCGAGCGGTTCCGCCGGCCCTACGACGAGTTCGAATCGGGCGTCCGCAAGCAGGCGACCCTGCCTGAAGGCGGAATCTCGCTGGGTCTCGCGGGGACGGCGCCGGGAGTGCTCCTCCAAACCGGTTCGGCGCTGGCGATCGCGCTTCCCGGGCCGCCCGGCGAGCTCCAGCGCATCTGGCGAGCCGCGCTCGAGCGCCCCGAGCTCCACGCGGTATTCGCGCGCGCCAACAATCCCGCGAACCGCATTCTCCGCTTCTTCGGGCTGCCCGAGTCCGCGATCGCCGGAGTGGTCACGCAGGCCGGGGGGGAGGCCGAGGGTCTCGAGGTGACGATCTGCGCACACGACCTCGAGGTGCAGGTCGACCTCGTGATCCCGCCGGGCAGCGAGGCGCAGGCCGACCGACTGACGGAAGCGCTGCGCGCTGCGCATCCACGGGCGTTGTTCGCGGAGGACGAGGAGGCTGTCGAGGCGATCGTCCTCGGCGTGGCGCGCGAGCGAGGGCTGACGATCGGCGCAGCAGAGTCGTGCACGGGCGGCCTCGTATCGGCCCGGCTCACATCTGTTCCCGGATCGAGCGATGTGTTCGTCGGCGGCATCGTCGCCTACGACGACCGGCTGAAGCTGGACGGGCTGAACGTTCCGGCGGAGGTGCTCGAACGCCACGGGGCGGTCTCGGCGGAGACGGCGGCGGCGATGGCGACCGGTGCTCGGAGCTCACTCGGCACCGATGTCGGCGTCTCCGTCACCGGGGTCGCGGGCCCGGGCGGCGGGACGCCGGAGAAGCCGGTCGGACTGGTGTTCATCCACGCCGAGACACCCGACGCCTCGCACGGCGTCGAACTGCACCTGCCCGGCAACCGCGACGCGGTTCGGCGGCGGGCAGCTGCCTCCACGTTGCACCTCCTACGTCGTCTTCTGACCCAGAACCGACACGAAGAAGCGTGACCTCGGCCGCTAGCGTCAGGGGCGATGAACGTCTCCGCCTCTTCTGCGGCCTCCGCCTGCCCGCCGGCGTCCTCGACCGGATCGGCGCCTGGCAGACTGAGCAGCTCCGTGACGGCAGGATCGTCCCCCGTGAGCATCTCCACGTCACGCTCGCCTTCCTCGGTGGCCGACCAGCCGCCGAGCTGCCGGCGATCACGGCCGCCCTCGAAGCGGCCGCACGAGACGCCGAGGAGATCACCTTCACGGCGCGCCGTTACCGGGAGACGCGCAGCGTCGGCATGCTCGTCCTCGACGACCCGACCGGGGAGGCCGGCCGGCTCGCCGACAGGTTGTTCGACGGCCTGGAGGCCCTGGGGGTGTACAAACGTGAGCGGCGAGCATGGCTCCCGCACGTCACCGTTCTGCGGTTCCGTAGCCCGCCGCGGCTCGCTCCGCCCGTGCCCGACCTCGGGGCATTCAGTCCGTCCGACGCGGCGGTCTACCATTCGCGTCTGCGGCCGTCCGGTGCGCAGTACGCCGTTCTCGAAACTGCTGTTCTAGGAGGTTGATCGGAGTGGATCGCGCGGAGGCACTCGACACTGCTCTCGGACAGATCGAGCGCCAGTTCGGCAAGGGCGCCGTCATGCGGATGAACGACCAGGCCCATGTGTCGATCGGCGCCGTCTCGACCGGATCGCTCTCCCTCGACCTCGCCCTGGGGATCGGCGGGTTGCCGCGCGGGCGCATCGTCGAGATCTTCGGCCCGGAGTCCTCGGGCAAGACGACGCTCGTCTACCACGTCATCGCCGAGGCGCAGCGCCGCGGGGGGATCTGCGCCTTCATCGACGCCGAGCATGCGATGGACCCGCAGTACGCCCGCCGGATCGGCGTCAACGTCGAGGAGCTGCTCGTCTCGCAGCCCGACAACGGCGAGCAGGCACTCGAGATCTCCGAGCTCCTGATCCGCAGCGGCGCGCTGTCCGTCGTCGCCGTCGACTCCGTCGCCGCGCTGACTCCTCGCGCGGAGATCGAGGGCGAGATGGGTGACAGCCACGTCGGCCTCCAGGCCCGCCTGATGAGCCAGGCGCTCCGCAAGCTCGCAGGCACGCTCAACCGGACCGAGACGATCTGCATCTTCACCAATCAGCTCCGCGAGAAGATCGGCGTCATGTTCGGCAATCCGGAGACGACCCCCGGCGGCCGCGCGCTCAAGTTCTACTCGTCCGTCCGCCTCGACATCCGTCGTATCGAGACGCTGAAGGAGGGCGTCGAGGCGATCGGGAACCGCGTCCGCGTGAAGGTCGTCAAGAACAAGGTCGCGCCGCCCTTCAAGCAGGCCGAGTTCGACATCATCTACGGCTCGGGAATCTCCTGGGAGGGCACCGTCCTCGACGCGGGCCTGGAGCGTAAGGCCGTGCAGAAGTCGGGGTCGTACTTCAGCTTTGACGACGAGCGGCTCGGCCAGGGCCGGCAGAACGCGACGGCGTTCCTGCGCGAGCATCCGGACGTCACGCAGAAGATCCTCGAGCGGATCCAGTCCGACCTCGGCGCCGAGCAGATCGCCTCGGCTCGACTGCTGCCCCTCGCCGAAGGCGCGCAGGCCGAGGCGCCGGCGGCCGAAACGGTCGAGGCCACGGCCAAGTAGCTCCATGAACGAGCCGGGCGACGCGACGGAGCTGGCGCTTCGTGCGCTCCGGCATCGCAGCCGCTCCCGGCATGAGCTCGAGCAGCGACTGGACCGAGCCGGTGTCACGCCGGACGAACGCTCGGCTGCGCTCGATCGGCTGACCGAGGCAGGGCTTCTCTCCGACGACAGGTTCGCCGAAGAGCGGGCTCGCGCGCTCGCAGGACGCGGCGCAAGTGACGCGCTGATCAGGCACGACCTGCGCCGGCAGGGCGTCGAGCATGCCGCGGTGGAGCACGCAATCGGGCAGCTCGAGGCCGAAGACGAGCGCGCAACTCGCGTCTTCCGGGCACGGGGTGGAGGACCGAAGGCGCTGCGCTATCTGGCGGGCAGAGGATTCGCTGCGGAGACTCTCGAGCGCCTGGCGGATGCCGATCCTGCCGATCCGTTACACTAGGTGCTCTCCATTCACCATTTTGCCTGCACAGAGACGCTTTCTGAATCGACAGACGAACCCGATCACTGATGAGCACGACAACCAGCGATGCGGTGGAGGCGGCGCTAGCTAAAGCTCGCTAGCGGCACCGGACGGAGCGGCCGTCGCCGACGGCTGCGAATGAGAGCGCTTTGCTCAGGCCTTTTGGCGGGTGGTATGTCGACCCCAAGGAGCGCCCATGCTCGTCGCCGCCGGAATCGCCATCGGTCTCGTTCTCGGAGCGGCGCTGCTTGCGCTCCTGCTCAAGCTCCAGCACCGCTCAGGTCTCGGCGAGGCCGCGCGCAGGCGCGACGAGCTGATCGCCGCGGCGGAGCGAGAGGCGGACAATCTCCGTCGCGAGGCGGAGATCGAGGCCCGGGAGCAGGCGATGCGCTTCAAGGCCGATGCCGAACAGGCGCTCACTGAGCAGCGCGGGCAGGTCGCGAAGCTCGAGGAGCGCGTTCTCGCGCGCCAGGACGAGCTCGAGGGCAAGCTGACCGAGCTCCTTCGCCGCGAGCAGGGCTTGGCCGACCGCGAGGTCCACATCAAGGAGCTCCAGCTGCAGCTCAAGGAAGCCAAGGACCAGGA
>JBKPFE010000213.1:0-11755 GCA_046728705.1 Actinomycetota bacterium | reverse complement strand
CGCGTCGTAGGCGAGACCGAAAACCGCTCCGTTCACGGCGTGGAGCGCGAAACCGGCGGCGCGCCACCCGCGTCCGCGGGTTACGGCCTTTCCGAGCACTGCCACGTCGGAGTAGTCGCTGCCGAAGAGTCGCCGGTCGATGGGCTCGAGGAGGCCCCAGACCGTCGCGGCGACGGCGCCTGCAGCTGCCGGATGCAGTGCCTAACCGACCGCCCGGCGCACGCTCTCGAGATCGTCGGCGCCTAGCACAAGCCTGGTGTTCGTCGCGAGGTACGCCAGGTTGAGACTGACGTCGGCATTGGAGATCCGGCGGGCGATTACGCCCAGCGCCCCCGGCCGGTCTTCGATGTCGAGGACGACGACGTCTCGTTCGTCCACCACCTCGATCGACGTGTCTTCCAGCGCGCCGCGTGCCGCCGCGGCATCGTCGACGAGGAGGTGCACGGTGCCCCTCCCGCCGCTCGCGTAGCCGCAGAAGCCTTCGATGTTGACGCCGGCGCCGCCGAACGCCTCGCCGAGCTCGGCCAGGATCCCGGGCTTGTCCTCGAGCTCGATCGTCAGATTCTTCGCCATTGTTCGCTCCCTTCTACCGCTCGTAAGTCCCCATCAACTCCGCGACGGCAACGGATCGGCGGGCGAGTGCCTGCTCGAGCTCGGCTCTTCCGGCGCCCGGCTCGAGCTCGAGCGCGTCCTCGAGCGCGTGGAGCCGGAAGAAGTAGCGGTGCGGGCCGTGACCGGGCGGCGGGCAGGGCCCGCGATAGCCGGTCGCGCCAAAGTCGTTGCGGCCCTCGACGGGCGCGGCCTCACCTTCGCCCAACCCGCCTGCCGCGGGCTCGAGCCTCCAGGCCAGCCAGTGAGTGAAGGTCCCGCCGGGCGCGTCCGGGTCATCGAGGATCAAAGCGAGCGACGATGCGCCGTCAGGCACGCCCGTCCAGGAGAGTGGCGGCGAGAGATCCTCCCCCTCGCAGCTGTGCCGGCGCGGGATCGACTGCCCGTCCGAAAACGCGCTGCTCGCCAGCTCCATCAGTCCTGCGCGAGGTCGACGACCTCCGCGCGGGTCAGCCTCAGGAGATCCGCAGTCTGGATCCGGGCCGAGTGCTCGTGCGAACCCGCTTCCAGGACGACGCTCTCGCGCTCCGCCAGCCTGGAATCGACGAGCACGCGGTCGCTGCTGCCCCCGAACGGCGGGACGGCGCCGAGCTCGAAGTCAGGGTAATCCCGCTTGAGGTCCTCCTCGCTGGCGAGGTGGATGCGCTTGCCGCCCTCCACGTGGTCGCGAACCTTGTGCAGGTCGACTCGCTCCGAGGCGGGCAAGACGACCCGTACATAGCCGCCCGGCACGGAGAGGACGAGCGTCTTCGCCACGTCTTTCGGATCGACGCCGAGAGCTTCCGCCTCCGCCGCTGCAGTCTCGGTGTGCGCGTGTGCCAGCAGCTCGTACTCGACACCCGCCTCGTCGAGGATACTCGTCACATCCTGCTCGGCCATTCCCGCCTCCTTGCCGGAATGATCTCAGAATGCGGCTGCGCGGGCCTCGCGCGCCGCCCGGCGCGCCCGCCGAAGCGGCTCGGGCGCACGAAGTCCGGTGAGTGACGACAGGACGACCTGCACCGCCGTCTCGGGATCGGTCCGCCAGGCCGCGTGGACGGCGAGCGGGCGGGTGCCGGAACGGGTACGCACCCAGTAACCGACCACCGCGCCGTCCAGCACGATGGGCGAGCGTGCGCCCCGCTCGTCGTCGGGCCAGGGCCCGTCCGCGAGCAGCGGGCGGTGGGTCACGCCGACCGTCGGCAGGTCGAGCACGGATCCGAGCTGAAGGGCAAGCCCGGCGCGACGTGGATGGTCGCGACCCGTGCCGTCGACGAGCAGCACGTCGGGGGCCTGCTCGAGGGCGCGGACCGCCGCTTCGAGCGCCGGCCCCTCGCGAAGCGCGAGCAGCCCCGCCCGGTAGGGCGCTCCGGCCTGAGCCTTGATCACCGCCGTTGCCTCCGAAGCCGTCGCCGCCGCCCAGAGGGGATCGCCGGCGGCGCCGTGGCCGCTCTTTCCGCGCGGCGAGCAGACGAAGCAACCGCCGATCAGCGCTTGGCCGTCCGGTCGCCACGGGGACGGGACGGCGTCGGCGAGTGCGCGCTGGACGTCAACGAGCTCGTCGGCCGAGGCCGGCCATGCCGTCACGGCGGCAGGATAGTTCGAGGGTGACCGGTCCGATCGAGTCCGATCTGCTTGCCACGCTGCGCGCCGAGGGAATCCGAACGCCGCGGCTGCTCGAGGCGGTTCGCACCGTCCCCCGAGCCGAGTTCGTCCCGGAGGACGCCGTCGACCTGGCGTATCACGACGTCCCGCTCCGGATTCCGCACGATCAGGTGACGACACAGCCGTCGCTCGTGGCGAAGATGGTCGACGCGCTCGGCCTGACGGGAACGGAGCTCGTGCTCGAGGTCGGAACGGGCTACGGCTGGCAAACGGCCCTGCTCGCGCGGCTCGCCCACGAGGTCTGGAGCATCGAGCGCTGGCCGGACCTCGCCGAGACCGCGCGGGACAACCTCTCCCGCCACGGCGCCGAGAACGTCACGGTCCTCGTCGACGACGGCACCGAGGGTCTCGCCGAGCAGGCGCCGTTCGACGCGATCCTCGTCTCGGCGGCGTTCCCGGCCGTGCCTGACCCGCTGACGGAGCAACTCGCTGTCGGCGGCCAACTGGTGCAGCCGATCGGCCCGGGCGGGGCGGACGACGTCGTCCTCTTCGAGCGCCGGCCCGACGGTCTCGTCAAGCGCCGGACGATTACGGGCGCGCGCTTCGTCCGTCTCGTCGGTCGGCGCGCCTTCCGTCCGTAGGCTGAGACCATGCCCGAAGGTGACGCACTCCACCGGGCGGCGCGCCGGCTGCAGCCGCTGGTCGGTGAGACGCTCGAGGTCGAGATGCCCCATCCACGAGCGGCGGCGACCGGTGTCGCCGAGCGGCTCGACGGGCGCCGACTCGAGAGCGTCGAGGCGATCGGGAAGAATCTGATCCTGCGGTTCGAAGGCGGCCTGGTGCTGCGCAGCCACCTGCGGATGACCGGCCGCTGGACGATCCGCGAGCGCGGCGTGCCGAGCCTCGGACGTCCCTGGCTCGTGCTGCGTGGAGCTGTCCGCGAGGCGGCGCTGTGGGGCGGGCCTGTGCTGGAGCTGAACTCTCGGGCGGCGCGGCGACTTGGGCCCGACATCCTCGCGCGCCCGCCCGACTTCGACCGTATGGTCGCCGGAATTCGCCGAGCCGAGCAAGGCCGGGCGGTCGGCGATGCCCTCCTCGATCAACGGCTCGTCGCCGGGATCGGAAACGTCTGGAAGGCGGAATCGCTGTGGCGGGCACGGGTCTCCCCGTGGCGTCCACTCGCCGAGGTCACCGACGAAGAGCTGCGCGGCGTGCTCGGCGAAGCGGCACGGCTGATGCGCCGCTCCGTCGACGGTGGCAGGGAGGGGCGGGCCGTCTACCGCGCAGCCGGCCTTCCGTGCCCGCGTTGCGCCACTCCGATCGCGTCCCGGGGTCAGGGTGACGACAACCGAACCGCGTACTGGTGTCCAAGCTGCCAGCCGGGGCCCGTTCCCCAGAGAGGACTGCATCGCCCGGGCGCGTAAGCGGACGGGTGATCCGAGCGCCGCACCTCCACCGGGCACTCCGCGCGTTTTGTCTGGCCGCATTCGCGGTCGCGTTTCGCGAGCTGGACGAGGGTGGCGACCTCCCGTTTGCGTTCGAGGAGCATCATGGGCGCGGTCGGCCGACGCTCTACGAGTACCGCCCGCTGGTGCGCCCGTTCCTGGAGGCTCGCGCCGGCCGGTTGGCCGCGCTCGCCGATGCGCGGTCCGCCGTCGCCGAGCTCGAACGTGAGCCGGCGGCGGCAATCTTCGCCAGGGCGCACGCCGGCGGAAGGTCAAGCTCGCGCGAGGCGCTCCTTCGGACGGTGCTCCTGCGGCTCGTGGAGGAGACGGCCGAGGCGTGCGGCGGTTTCGACTGGAATGACGAGGCATTCGAGCGCGTCTACGCCCGGCTCGAAGCGTCGCTCTTTGGAACGCAGCGCGCCTACGGCGCGGTGGCGCCGGTTGTAGGCCTGTCGACCGGTGGGCTCCAGGACTTGGGGGCAGGCCTGCGCATCCGCCATGTCGCGACCGGGGAGCTCGCGGCTCACTGGCCGGCGGCACGCGGGCTGCTGCCGGAGGGATTCGAGCGAGAGCCCGACCGGCTCTGCGTGCTCGAGCTGGAGCAGGCGCTCTCGGCGGACGACGGCCGACCGCCGGACGCACCGGGCGAGCTCGCGGACGCCGTCACGGCTCTTCGGCTCGCAAGCGCCGGGCCGATCGCGGCCGGCCCAGTGCTCTTCGAGCGCCTCGACTGGCGTCCCTACGGCGTCCGGCCGGTCCTGCCGGTTGCGGCGACGGCTCCGCCCGGCGACCCGGTGCGGATCGATCTCGTGACCGCCGCCCGGGCGAAGCGGCTCCGCGAGCGACTCATCTTGGCGGATGAAGATCGCGACCTCGGCGAGGCACTCGATCGCTGGGAGCTGTCGCTGTTCCAATCCGATCCGTTCGCATCGGAGCAGCTGCGGGGCTCGCTGTGCGCGGTGCTCGGCGCCGGGGAGGGGCTGTTCGCGGCGTCGCTCCGCGCGGCGGCGCTGCTCGGGGAGACACCGCGCGAGCGCGCCGAGGTGCTGGATCGTCTGCGGCTGCTTGCGAGGGGCGACGCGGCCTCGGCGACTGGAGACCTCGTCCGCCGAACGCTCGTCCAGGTGCTCGAGGACGGGAACCGCGAGAGGCTCGTGACCGCACTCGACGAGTCCCTCCTCGGGCTCCGCCCGAAGCCGGCGGCACGGCTCGAGCCCGTCTCCGCCGTCGGCTCACTCTAGGCCCAGGCGCGTTACAGACACGTGACGCCGAGCCGGGTAGCGTCGTCGGCATGGAGGAGGCAAGACGGGTCCTGGAGCGGCTGGCACGGATCGAGCAGCTGGAGCGGGAGCATGCACCACCGGATCAGCTGCTCGATCAACTCAAGGAGCTTGTTCAGGAAGCGGAAACCTGGCTTCGAGCCGAGCCGGAGCCGGCCGGGGCGGTGGCGGCGCTTGCGCACTGCCGAGCTGCACTGGCCGCGGAGGAGCGAGAAAAGGTGGTGCTTCTCGCGCGCTGAGCAGCGAAAACCTGATCTCCGGGCCCGATGCGATCCGGTTTTTCCGGCACACTGAGGTCGTGCAGGACAGTTCGGTCCCAGGGCGAAGGAGCGACGAGTAATGCGGCTGGCCGGCCTCTTCACTCGCCCCCAGTTGGGCGAACAGGAAGCACCTCCGCAGGAGCAGGGCCCCGCGCGTGAGGACTTCGCGGCTCAGCCCGAGCCCGAACCGGCGCCGCAGGCGCAGGTGATCGCGTTCGCGAACCAGAAGGGCGGCGTTGCCAAGACGACGTCGACCCTGAATCTTGCCGTGGCGCTGTCGGAGCTGGGCAACCGCGTTCTGATCGTGGACATGGATCCGCAGGGGAACCTGACGATGAGCCAGGGCTTCAACCCCGACCACATCACGCGGTCGATGTTCGACGTGCTCGTGCACCGGCTCCCGATCGAGCAGGTGATCCACGAGGCGGAGGTCGACCTGGCCGTGTCCTCGATCGACCTCGCCGGAGCCGAGCTCGCGCTGTCGAGCATGATCGGGCGCGAGCGCGCGCTCGAAAAGGCGCTCACGCCGATCAAGGAGCGCTATGACTGGATCCTGGTCGATACACCGCCCTCGCTGGGGCTGCTGACGATCAACGCGCTCGTCGCCGCCGACGAGGTCATCGTGCCGGTCCAATGCGAGTACCTCTCCCTACGCGGCCTCGTGCAGCTGGAGAACACGCTCTCGATGATTCGCGAGAACCTCAATCCGAACGTCGAGATCCAAGGGATCCTCCCGACGATGTTCGACGGCCGAACGCTGCACGCCCGCGAGGCGGTCGAGATCCTCCAGGAGAACTTCGGCGAACTCGTCTTCAAGACCCGGATCAAGAAGACCGTTCGCTATGCCGAGGCACCCGTGAAGGGCCTCTCGGTGCTCAAGTACGACCCGTCCGGCAATGCTGCAGCGGCCTACCGGGAGCTCGCGAAGGAGGTGCTCGATGGCGCGAAAGCGCGCAAGTATGCGTGAGGGCCCACTCGCGGAGCTGTTCCGCGCGACCGAGGCTGCCCAGCGCCAGGCGGAGAAGGAGGGGAAGTCCCGCCCGGGCGAGCCGCTCGAGGAGACGGTCGAGCATCCGCCACCCCAACCGCCTCGGCTCGAGGTCGCCCCTGAACCGGAAGACCTGCCACCGGCTCCGACGATCGGCGAGCCACCGCCGCGGCAGCTCGAGGAGCACGGGCCCGACCGCGGCATCGCCCGCCTGCTCGACCCGATGCCGGAGCCGCCGCCGCGCCTGCACCGAGCACCGCGGTCCGACGCCGCGTACCAGGCTGTCATTCGCGTCGTGGGCGTCGGGGGCGCAGGGCTGAACGCTCTCAACCGGATGATCGATGCGGGCATCTCCGACGTCGAGTTCGTCGCCGTCAACACCGATCTCCAGCAGCTCGCGCTGAGCGATGCCGAAGTGAAGATCCACATCGGCCGCGAGCTCACCGGCGGGCTGGGCTCGGGGTCCGAGCCCGACATCGGCCGGCGCGCCGCCGAGGAGGCCTACGACCAGATCAAGCGCGCGCTCCGTGAGTCGGACATGGTCTTCGTCACCGCCGGCGAGGGTGGGGGCACCGGCTCCGGCGCCGCACCGGTCGTCGCCCGAATCGCGCGTGAGGTCGGCGCCCTCACGGTCGGCATCGTGACGATGCCCTTCCGCTTCGAGGGGACAAAGCGACGCTCGCAGGCGGAAGCCGGGGTCGAATGGCTGCGGAACGACTGCGACACGGTGATCGTGATCCCGAACGAGCGGCTGCTCGAGGTGCTCGACTCGAAGACGTCGATGCTCGACGCGTTCAAGATCGCCGACGACGTCCTTCGGCAGGGTGTCCAGGGGATCTGTGATCTGATCACCGAGCCCGGCCTGATCAACGTCGACTTCGCCGACGTCCGCACGATCATGGAGGGAGCCGGCACCGCCCTCATGGGGATCGGTTTCGCGACCGGCGAGAACCGCGCCGTCGAGGCCGCCGAGCGAGCGCTTCGCTCGCCGCTCGTGGACACAGAGGTCATCGGTGCGCGAGGGATCCTGCTCTCGATCGCGGGCGGAAACGACCTCTCGCTGTACGAGGTCAATGAGGCGGCGGAGCTCGTGCGCCAGGCGGCCACTGACGACACCAACATCATCTTCGGCGCGACGGTCGACGAGCGCCTCGAAGGGCAGGTCTGGGTGACGGTGGTCATCACTGGCGTCGGCCAGCGCCGGCGGCTCCGGAGCGCCACCGAGCGAGCGGCGGGCTCCGAGAGCTCCGACGTGCTCGAGCCACCGTCGTTTCTGCAGGACGGGCACTAGGGCGCTCCGAACCGAAAGTACCCTCAGGCCATGAAGGGTGCGATCGCCGCCGGCCACCCACTGACGGCCGAAGCCGGCGCGCAGATGCTGGCCGACGGCGGTAGCGCCGTCGACGCGTGCCTCGCCGCCGCGTTCGTCTCCTGGGTCGTCGAGAGCCCGCTCACCGGGCCGGGCGGCGGCGGCTTCCTCCTCGTCCACGACGCGGTCGACGGCCGCACGCGCCTGCTCGATTTCTTCGTCACCGTGCCGGGGGAAGGGCTTCGCCGCGGCATGGTCGGCGAGATGGAGACCGTGGACGTCGACTTCGACTCCACCATTCAAGCCTTCCGGATCGGAGCCGCGTCGGTGGCGGTTCCGGGGACGGTCGCCGGGCTCGAGACCGCGCATCGAAGATTCGGGACAGTTCCCTGGCCGCGATTGCTCGAGCCGGCGATCGAGCTCGCTCGCGCCGGGTTCGAGCTCACCCGCGGGCAGGCCTACCTGCACGCGATCCTCGACATCATCCTTCGCCACACAGAGGACGGCCGGGCGATCTACGGTCCGCGCGGCGAGCGCCTCGTCGCGGGTGACCGGCTCGTGATGAGCGACCTCGCGGACACGCTGGAGCTGCTTGCGGCGAGTGGTGCGGGCGCCTTCCACAGCGGATCCCTCGCGCGGGCGGTGAGCGACTACGTCCGCGGCCAGGGCGGAACCCTCACCCGCGAAGACCTCGCTCGGTACCGGCCGATCTGGCGCCGTCCGCTCGCTGCCGACTTCGTGCAGCACCGGGTCGAGCTGAACCCGCCGCCGTCCTCGGGCGGCGTGCTGATCGCCTACGGCCTGCGCCTCCTCGACCGTGCCGGCCTTGGAGGAGGTCCGGGCACGGCCGACGCAATCGCGCGCCTCGTCGAGGTCATGCGCGAGCAGACTCTGGCCCGCGGCCGCGGCTTCACACGTGAGCTCTTCCGCGGCGGGCTCGCGCGCAGGCTCTGTGAAGACGAGCGCGTGGAAGCCGCCGCGGGCCGCCTCCTCACCGGGACGACGCACATCTCCGCCGTCGACGCGAAGGGGAACGCCGCCTCGCTGACTGCGTCCACCGGCTCCGGCTCGGGCGTCGTTGTCCCGGGCACCGGCATCCACCTGAACAACATGCTCGGTGAGTTCGACCTGATTCCAGCCGGGGCTCGGCGCAGGCCGGGCGGACGGCTGACGAGCATGATGGCCCCCTCGATCGCTCTCCGGGACGGGCGACCCCGACTCGTTGTCGGCAGCGCGGGCTCGCTCCGGCTGCGCGGTGCGATCCTGCAGGTGATCGTCAACGCGATCGGGCACGACCTCCCGGTGGAGGAGGCGATCGCCGCTCCGCGCGTCCACCTGGACGAGGATCACGTGCACTGCGAAGGCGGGTCGGATCCGGCGGAGCTCGACGAGCTCGAGCGGCGCGGCTACGAGATTGTCCGCTGGCGGCGGCGCAATCTCTACTTCGGCGGCGTAGCGGCGGTCGAAGTGCGGCCGGATGGGACGCTCCACGCCGCCGGCGACCCGCGGCGCGGGGGCCATGGAATCGTCGTCGGTGGCTAGTTCGTACGTCATCCGCCCGGCGCATCCCCGTGATGCCGGGGCGCTCGTCGCCCTCGCCGAGGAGATCGTCGCCGAGCCCGAAGGCTGGCTCGTCTCGGACGGCGGCTGGCGAACCGTGACGGACGAGCGGCGGTACCTGCGGGCAGTTCGACGCTACAGCGACGCGGCAGTCTTCGTCGCCGAGGGAGGAGAGGGGATCGTCGGCCGGCTCTCGCTCGGCCGCGACCCTCACCCGGCGAGCCGTCACGTCGCCGACCTCGGCCTGATGGTCGCGGCCGCCGCCCGACGCCGCGGCATCGGGCGCGCGCTGCTGGAGCAGGCGGTCAGCTGGGCCCGCGAAGTCGGCATCCGCAAGCTCGAGCTGCATGTGTTCCCGCACAACGACGCGGCGATCGCTCTGTACGAGCAGTTCGGTTTCCGCCGGGAGGGCTACCGCAGGGCCCACTATCGACGAGGCCGCGACTTCGTCGACGCGATCCTGATGGCCTATGACGTCCAAGGCGCCGACTAGGCGGCGCCGACCAGAAGAGGTTGTACCGGCTTTGCCGGTGCGACCGTTAGTGTCCACCCGCGTGCCGCTGGCCGAGATCGCCGAGAGCTTCTTCAAGCCTGCCGTCCGGGACATCGTCCCCTACGAGCCGGGAAAGCCGGTCGAGGAGGTGCAGCGCGAGCTCGGTCTCGACCGCGTGGTCAAGCTCGCTTCGAACGAAGGCCCGTTCGGCCCCTTGCCGGAAGCTCTCGACGCCCTGGCCGAGGCCGCGCCAGAGCTGAACCGCTACCCCGACGGCGGCGCCTTCCGGCTCCGGAAAGCGCTGGCCGAGCGACACGACGTCCGCTTTGAGGAGATCGCGCTTGGCGCGGGGGCCGACGCAATCGTCGACTTCGTCTCCCAGGTCTCGCTCGACCCGGGCGACGAGATCGTCTGCGGCTGGCCGAGCTTTCCCAGCTACGTGATCGGCGCGCGCAAGCTCGGCGCCGAGCCAAGGATGATCCCGCTGCAGGACGGGCGCTATGACCTCGATGCCATGCTCGAGGCGGTGACGGAGCGGACGAAGCTCGTCTATGTCTGCCACCCGAACAACCCGACCGGGACGATGAACACCCGCGCCGAGCTGGACGACTACTTCGGCCGAGTGCCGGACCACGTCCTCACCGTGCTCGACCAGGCGTACTTCGAGTACGTGTCCGACCCGGACTATCCGGACGGGATCGAGGAGTACCTGAAGCGCGGCCGCCGGGTCGTCGTGCTGCGCACGTTCTCGAAGATCTTCGGTCTCGCCGGGCTTCGTGTCGGCTACGGCGTCGCTCCCGCCGGGGTGGTGTCGGCGATCGGCAAGGTCCGCCGAGCCTTCGACATCACCACACCCGCCCAGGTCGCCGCCCTGGCCAGCCTGGGCGCACCGGGCGCCGACTCGGAGGTCGAGCGCCGCCGTAGGCTCAACGCGGAAGAGCGTCCCGTCGTCGAGGAGGCGTTGCGAGAGCACGGGTTCGAGCCGGTCGGCCCAGTGGTTGCGAACTTCGTCTTCGCGGAGGTCGGCGACGACTCCAGACCTCTGTTCGAGCAGCTGCTCCAAGAGGGGGTGATCGTGCGGCCGACAGGCGGCTTCGGAGCCCCCGGCGGGATTCGCGTCACGGTCGGCACGCCCGAGGAGAACGCCTTCCTCCGCGAGGCGCTCGGGCGTGTCCTCAGCCCCGCACCGGGATAGCTGGTCGTGGCCCGCCGCCGAGAGTGGACCCGCGAGACCCTGTTCGAAGGTGTGCGCTCGGGCGACCGCCGCGCGCTCGCGCGCGCAATCACGCTGGTCGAGAACTCCGATCCGCTGGCCTACGAGCTCGTCCGCGAGCTGTACCCGGAGACCGGGCACGCGTACGCGGTCGGGATCACCGGCCCGCCCGGCGTCGGCAAGTCGAGCCTGATCAGCGCGCTCGTCCGACACGTCCGGGCGCTGGGCCAGACGATCGGTGTCATCTCCGTCGATCCCTCCAGCCCGTTCTCCCAGGGCGCGCTACTCGGCGACCGGATTCGGCTCTCCGACCACTTCCTCGATCCCGGGGTCTTCATCCGCTCGATGGGCACCCGGGGCCATCTGGGCGGGCTCGCCGAGGCGACGCTGCAGGCCCTGCTCGTCCTCGACGCAGCCGGGCGGGATCTCGTCTTCCTCGAGACAGTCGGGACCGGTCAGAGCGAGATCGAGGTGATCAGCGTCGCCGACACCGTCGTGCTCGCGCTGATGCCGGGCTCGGGCGACTCGGTGCAGGCGTTGAAGGCCGGAATCATGGAGATTCCGGACGTGATCGTGGTCAACAAGAAGGACCACCCGGCGGCGAAGACGATGCTGAACGAGGTGCGCTCGATCCTCAGCCTTGACAAGGAGCGCGATTGGCGTCCCCCGATCGTCCTCACGGAAGCGCTCAAGGAGGAGGGGATCGAGGAGCTCTGGGCCAAGATCGCCGAGCACCGCACGCACCTCGAGTCGAACGGACTGCTGGACGAGCGACGCCGCAAGAACCTCGCCGGTGAGGTGTTCGCGGTGGCGTCGGCGCGTGCGAAGACGCACCTGGAGCGGGCAGTCGCCGACGATCCCGAGCTGCGGCGCCTGCTCGACGAGGTGCAGAGCCGCGAGCTCGACCCGTTGACGGCGGTGCAGGAGATACTTGAGAAGGTATTCAGAGTCAATGCCGGTGCCAGACTTCAGTCTGGCTCCGGCGAACTTAGCTATGAAGACGGAAACCGCCCC
>JBKPFE010000181.1:0-2462 GCA_046728705.1 Actinomycetota bacterium | reverse complement strand
GCGCTCGAGTCCCACGATGATCTGGTGATCGCATACGAGCCGGTCTGGGCGATCGGGACGGGCAAGACGGCGACACCCGAGCTGGCGCAGGAGGCGCACGCGTTCATCAAGTCGATCCTCGACGTCCCCGTACTGTACGGCGGCTCGGTCAAACCGGAGAACGCGGCCGAGCTGCTGGCCCAGCCGGACATCGACGGCGCGTTGGTGGGCGGGGCGTCGCTCGAGATCGACTCCTTCGCCGCGATTTGTCGGGCCGCACCAATCTGGTAGTGCTGGTGATCCTGGACGGGTGGGGCTGCGCGCCGCCCGGTCCCGGCAACGCCGTCGAGCTCGCCGACACCCCGGTCTTCGACCGCCTCTGGTCGAGCTATCCACATACGACGCTGAAAGCCTCCGGTGAGGCGGTCGGCCTACCGCCCGGTCAGATGGGGAACTCCGAGGTCGGTCACCTGACGATCGGGGCGGGGCGCGTGCCGTTCCAGGATCTCGTGCGAATCAACCGTGCGATCGAGAGCGGAGAGCTCTATTCGAACGCCGCCCTGCAGGGCGCGTTCGAGCGAGCAAAGGCTCGCGGCACGAATGTCCACCTCTTAGGCCTCGTCTCGTATGGCGGTGTCCATTCCCACATAGACCACCTTCGAGCGCTTTTGGAGATGGCCGAGCGAGAGGGAATGGCCGACCGCACGTGGATCCACGCCTTCACGGACGGAAGGGACGTCTCGCCCACCTCGGCCGTCAACGATCTGGCCGAGCTCCCTGGGGAGAAGATCGCGACCGTGATCGGCCGCTATTACGCCATGGACCGGGATCAGCGCTGGGATCGCACCGAGCGCGCGCTGGCTGCGTTGCTCTCTGGCGACGAAGGCGTGACGGGGTCAGACCCCGTCACCGAAGTGCAGCGCAGCTACGACGAGGGTGTGACGGACGAGTTCATCGAGCCGATCGTCCTCGAGGGGCGGCTGCGGATCGCCGAGAACGACGCCCTGATCCTCTTCAACTTCCGGCCCGACCGCATGCGGCAGCTCACTCAGAAGCTTCTCACGGCAGGCTTCGACGTTACGACGATGACGCGCTACCGCGAGGATTTCGACTGCCCGGTTGCCTTCCCCGAGCAAGAGCTCTCAGGAGTGACGGCAGAGGTCCTCGCCCAGCACGGCGTGCGTCAGCTTCACGTCGCCGAGACGGAGAAATACGCCCACGTGACCTACTTCTTCAACGGTGGCGAGGAGAAGGAGTTCCCGGGCGAGGTGCGCATCCTGGTCCCTTCACCGCGGGATGTACCCAGCTACGACCTGAAGCCGGAGATGTCCGCGCGGGAGGTGACCGACCGCTTCGTCGAGGCGATTGAATCCGGCGAATACGGGTATGCCGTATTGAACTTTGCAAACCCGGACATGGTCGGACACACAGGGTCAATCCCAGCGGCGGTGAAGGCGGTCGAGACAGTCGACGCCTGCCTGGGCCTGGTCCTCGCCGCTATCGAAGCCAAGGGCGGCGTCGCCCTCGCCACCGCAGACCACGGAAACGCGGAGCACATGTTGGAAGCTGACGGCAAGCCACATACGGCACATACCGCGAATCCCGTACCACTTGTGCTGACCGATACGAAAGCGGATCTCCGAGAGGATGGTGAGCTGTCGGATTTGGCGCCGACGGCGCTCGAACTGCTCGGACTCGAGCCGTCTTTACAAATGACCGGCAAAAACTTGATCAAAAGTCACGGATAACCGGGATATAATCGTCCTCCCTTTGGCGCTCCCCCAGCCAGATTTCGGTGTACTGCGGAAGGCTCAGCGCGGCGATGAGCGGGCGTTCAACCTCATCGTCCGGGCGTACGAGACGCCGGTCTACAACTACGTCTTGCGGCTGGTCGGCGACCGGGCGCTCGCCGAGGATCTGACCCAGGAGGTCTTCCTCCGCGTCTACCAGGGCCTGCCGAAGTTCTCGCTGCGCTGCCGCTTCACGACCTGGCTCTTCCAGGTGACCAAGAACCGAGTATTGGACGAGCTGCGCGCGAGTGAGCGCCGGCCCCGGTCGGTCGTGACGATCGACGACATCCCACCACTCGAGGTACTCGATGCGCCGGTCGAGCAGGTCGAGGCGATGGATGCCGTCTGGCGTTCCGTCGACGACCTCAACGTCGACCTGAAGATGGCGCTGCTGCTGCGCGACGTCGTCGGCCTGTCGTACACCGAGATCGCCGACTCGCTCGAGATCACGCTCGCCACCGTCAAGTGGCGCATCTACAAGGCGCGGGAGGAAGTCCAGCTCGCGCTCGCCCGTGAGGGCATCACCTTCGGCGAGCAGACCGAAGTGGCGCAGGACGTCGCGCCGGTTCCCTAGCGGGCTCGGTCTCGAAGCCACTCCGCCAGCAGCCGCGCCGTCTCCGCCGGCGTCTCGCCGCGCGGAAGGACGTCCGCGCGCGGCGGGGGCTGGGGCGGAGGCGTGTTTCCCCCGTCGCC